>NZ_JAAHIG010000080.1:0-29249 GCF_010692305.1 Moorena sp. SIO4G3
TACTTTCAAATTTAATGGGTAAAGGGAGAGCATTGGCTAATTTTTCTAAATTAACTTTTTTAATTGACTGTAATAGATTTATAAAAATTTTTAAGAAAATATATTCAGCTAGACTCAATTGACTTTTGAGATGGTTTTGGTAGAATTCTGGTAACATTGTCTATAGGTAGGTCTTGTTGCAAATTGAGAGACCTACCTTTTTATACCACAAAATTCTACAAACTTTACATACCAAGCATTTCAGGCTGTTTCGTCGCCCCCCCAGTGCAATTAGACAAAAATTCGCGCAAAAATTACCACACTCCCCACACTTACCGCACCCGGACTCCACACTTCCCACACTTCCCTTTCTGTTTTATAGCACTACGCATTTAGATTAGTACATTCCTAAACTCCGAAACTTATTCATAGCTTACTTCTGACTTCTGACTTCTGACTTCTTACTTGCGCGTAGCGCTATACAACTATGAGATGCACCCTCCGATATTCCTGCTCCTAGTTACTGCCTGGGACATTTTCTGTGTTCAAGTTCTGATTTTTTGCGATCTTTTCCAACAGACATCGGCAAAAATGATTGCTTAAACTATTCACATGTCCTGCCGTACTAGAAGCCTTATTGATGAATCTATTGAAACCTGATAGCCTTCCCCCTGCTCTAAGTCAGGGTGTCATCTTCCAGAATCTGCTTGCTGAACAGAAGCTATTCTACCAGGGAAATTCCGCATCGTCTTTTTTTGTAGTGGAAACAGGGCGATTCAAACTTGTTCACTACACTGAATCAGGGAAAATGGTTACACTCCAGGTGGTTAGAGCCGGTGAGAGCTTAGCTGAAAGTGCTCTTTTCTCAACGGTCTATCCTTACACAGCAATTGCTAAGGTAGCTTCACGAGTAATTGTTTATCCCAAGCAACGTCTTTTGTCAAGCCTTTGCCTTTATCCTGAGTTGGCAGAGAATTTCATGACCATTTTGGTTAGACACATTCACTCCCTCAGAGTCCGTTTAGAGTGGCGAGAAATTCGGACTGCTCACGACCGGGTACTTCAATATCTACACTACTTAGCTCAGTTCCGTAATCAAACGGTTCTCAGCTTAGACCAACCCTTCAAAGAAATTGCTGCTGAGCTAGGTTTGACTCCCGAAACCGTATCACGAGCTTTGATGCAACTGGAGAAAACAGGAGCAATTACTCGTAAGAGGCGTTTGATTACCTTAATTTAAAATTGAAACTTGAAAATTTAAAATGGTTAATTGTCAAGAGTCAATTAACCATTAAGCATTAACCCTTGCCGTGAATCACTTCATATTCACGGGACGAGCTCTTACCTGTCCAAAACTTGATTTGAATCAAGTAAGTCTAATTTGTTTCTAATTTTTATTTTTGACTAATAATTTATAATTGCTTACTCTAACACTTGATTTTAATCAAGCAAGTCTAACTTTTTTATAATTTGTTTCTAATTTTTATTCAAGTATAAAAACTTATAGTTAATATCAAGTCCGGTTAAACACTCATCCAAGCAGGTAGTAGTTACAACGGTTTACTCATAGTTAATTGTTGATGGTAACGTCCATTAATTCCCATTAATTCCCCTTAAATACCATTAACAATTAACGATTAACAATTAACGATTTACCTGAATAAAACCTGATTAACCGGACTATTACCTGTTAGACCAAATTCAAGCTAAAACAAGGAGAGAATTAAATGGCAGCAACATTAAGTCCAGGTAGCACAGCTCCGCTATTTATAAGCGACTTTGAGGGTGCAATGTTTTTTGATAGCCCTCAAGAGGGTGGAGGTGTATTCGCCGTAGGACAAGAAGATCAAACTAACATTTTTATTTTTGGCGACGGTAATGATGTAGCAGCTGGCGGCGATGAAGTAGATATAATCATGGCTGGAGCAGGAGACGATAACATCCAAGGTGCTGGAGGAACTGACTTTGTCTTCGGCGGTCTCGGAGATGATATTGTTCGAGGCGGCTTAGGAGATGATGTTGTTGTTGGCAATGAAGGATCCGATGTTCTGATCAGTGGCGGCGGCAGCGATATCTACGAGTTTTTCGCAGATCAGTTCTTAGAAGGAGACTTGGATATTATCCTCGACTTCGAGGTAGGAAGTGATGCGATCGTAGTTGTAGGCAGCACTGATGTAAGTTACGATGCCTTCACGGGCTTTTTATCGGTTGATGGATCGGAAGTTGCAGTATTAAATAGGGGGTTAGATATAGACGTCTTTACCAGAACCAATTCCGCTGTAGTGTTCTAAAACGTAAGCTATCAGCTATCAGCTATCAGCTATCAGCTATCAGCTATCAGCTATCAGCTATCAGCTTATGCGCTACGCGGAGGCTACGCGAACAGACCAATTAAAGTAGGGTGGGCAAAGTAATATAATCTAGAATACTCAAAAGAAGCAAACTGTTTTTGCCCACCCTACAAGCTGCTATCAGCTATCAGCTATAAGCCATTCGCGTAGCGTGGCCAACGGCCAAGGCTGACCGCTGACCGCTGACCGCTGACCGCTGACGGCTGAATGCTTACTCTAAAACAGTTTTCCTCAGATGCAAGGGTTGTGTTTTAAACAGTGAAAAGATTCTTGGCATAATTAGGTTTTGATACAGGGCATTATTAGCTTCCGGCAACTATAGCAACTCCAGTATGTCCCCATTGCCATTTGGTGTGGGGACTTTTTTTCAGTAACTCTAATCATTACAGGGTAAACGCATCTTAACTTTTCCTAAAAGTATGGTATAATTGAAAGGTTTATAACCCCCCAAAAAAATTCCCGTCCAATCAACGGTAATTTATACTAAACTAAGTATTTTTAATTGATTTTTCCGAAGCTCAAGGGAGTCTTTTGTATATTTATTTTAAACTACATTTTTAAGTGCGGAATGTGTGCTACTCTTGTTGTAAGAGGGGGGATTCCTCCGCCCGAATCGTAGGGAAAGCTGTTCGCCCTGCGTCATAGTTCAAAAATAGGGTTTGTCCTATTTGTCTATGTTTTTAGGAACGGTAGGAGCACACAATGCAAGTGACCAATTAACTAAGCGAGGCGTAATATGTTGTATCAACGAATCCACAAATCCTCCTCCTGGAATCCCCCAACCCAGGCAAAAAGCTCTCAGTTTGCTCCGCGCCCCTTTGCTGTCCAAGCGCAACAGAATTCCCATACACCGCCCACCCAGGATGAAATAGAGAATGAAGCTTTCGACCAGAATAAGTTTGAAGCATTTGGACTCCAGCTTAAGGAAAAGAATGGCACGATTACGCCTGTAGAGCAGGAAAGATTGGGTGTGTTGCAAGCCAAAATGAACGATTTCTGGGCACAGAGACTGGAAAGGGCATCGCGGTTCGGTCACAACTTTGCCAATATTCCGGTTCGTTCTCCTGACAAACAAGTATCAGCACCTGTTCGGCCTCAGCTTGCTATTCAACCGTTAAGAGCCAATGTTCCTCCACAATCCACGCAAGGGCCGATCGCCTCAGCTCGAAACGGGGAGATGGGTTTGGTACAGAGGGCGTTTCAGGCAAGAATTCCCCAAAGTCTTCAAGTTCCACCGATACAGGCAAAGTTAACCATTGGACAACCAAAAGATAAGTACGAAAAAGAGGCAGATCGGGTGGCATCCCAGGTGGTACAACAGATCAATACTCCGGCTTCTACCTACTCAACCCAAGATCATTCTGTACAGCGAACCGCAGTACCTGAAGAGGGAAAACTACAGGCTAAGTTAACCCTACAGCGAGGAGAAGCGATCACGGGCGGGGAAGCTTCATCGGATTTGGAATCTGCGATCGCTCGTGCGCGGGGGGGCGGGCAACCGTTAGATCCAGGCTTGCAGGCGCAGATGGGTCAGGCGATGGGAGCAGATTTTAGTGGAGTACGGGTGCATACAGATGCTCAGTCGGATCAGTTAAATCAGTCGATACAGGCGAAGGCGTTTACGACGGGGCAGGATGTGTTTTTTCGGCAGGGGGCGTATGCGCCGGGTAGTCGGGGGGGGCAGGAGTTGATCGCCCATGAATTGACCCATGTGGTGCAGCAGGGGCAGGTTAAGCCAACGTTGAACGTCAATGGCGTTGCAATGAAAGAAGGTGTCAGTGTGGAAAATAACGGTGTGGATGTGAGGACCAGGAGAAACGGTAAAGAAAGACAGATCCAAGATAGAACTTTGAGGAAAAACTCAAGCATATCAGTCCAACCCCAAGCAATTGTTTCTCTGTATACAACGCCCATCATTCAAAGACTGACTGATCCACAAGAACTAAAGGAACTGGAAGCATTTTACTTGCGAGAAATACGTGCCATCGGCAGTCCAACCTCCCAGCAGAACCAAGCCGTATACAATCAAGCGAAACAAGAAGAAAACCTAGAAAATGCAAAAAAAATCATTAGAAGTCATATAAAATCATGGCACCAATTTATTGAAGACGAGGCTTTTGATGAGTCCAATGCTGTTGATATCGTGAGCTCAGTTGATATCTCTTCTCTAACGACAAAAAACCTACAACATTTTACTTATGCGAAGTTTAAAACATTATCAATCCAAGATAGATTGTCAGTCCTCAAAAGCTTGCAAAAAATTGCTGGTGTTAGTGATACAGAATATGCATTTTTTAAAGAACGGGCAAGTCAAATGTCCGAAGATGAACAAATGGGCGTATTTTATCGATATCACAAATTTGCTGACGATCCCGCATCAAAACAGATCGTAGAGGGAGGAGGGTTAAACAAAAGCCTGATTTCCGAAAAATTTCAAAAAAAGGCGATGATCAAACAGATTAAAACTCGAAAAGAAGGTCTAGAGTCTCTAAGTTATACCCCACAAAAGAGGGTAGAACAGATGGAGCGTTTTCAAGCGAATGCTTTTTCAACACCCTTTATTGCTACTACCAAGGATTTAGCTTATGCGTATCAGTTAGTACAAGAATATCCACCTAGTTCTGGTCAAATTGCGACTATTTTGGAAATCGTAGGTCCATTAGCGAACACCTTTGACTTCGAGAGCGAATTTCAAAGTCTGAATCAAGGTTTAGAAGAAAACAAGTATCGAACAAATCCCGATCGTGCGAAGGATGCCGAACAGGCAGAATATGGTATTCCTGACCTATATCTTCGCATGGGCGAAACTAGTCCTATGGGATTTCGGGTAACAGGTATGCGGTTTCCAAACGAAGTTAGCCTAGTGAAGAAAGAGTCAAGGCTGTTTCTCTGGTCACTACAGAATATTAGAAAGATTGATTTGTCTGGAGCAAAGCTATCTCAAGAGATATTGAAGATGTTGCTATATGCCATTGAGAAAGATGCTCTGCCCAACCTGCAAGAGTTGAATATAGGAGAGAACTCCTTAGCTGAAGGAAGTCAAAAGTTTATTCTGTTGAAAGGTATAAAGTTGATTAGCCAAGAATTATAACTAGAAGATTGGAATGGAAATAAAACATCCCTAGATTAATCTAGACATCAAGTTAAATTAATCCCCTTTTTTATAATATATAGGGGAATGTTAGAAAAATGATTCTGAAAGCACAAATGAATGAAGACATAAACAATGATGTAAATATCTCGGAAGAAAGACTCCAGCGATTTATCCGAATATCCGAAGTCTTACTAGATGAAAAAGATCTGCCCGATAAAACGGCTCAGTCTTATTTAAAAATCGTTTTAGAGGTAACGCCAAACTACTATGGACCCGGTGATCGCTACGAGCGAAGACTAAATTCCTCTTCCGATCCAGATCCATTCGATGCACTTTGGGAGGTTTTTTGTCAGTTAGATGCCGAAGGCACCGCCGATCTGGAAGCACAATTGACGGCCACAACTGCTGCAGATACTGTCCTAAATAACCTTGTGAAGAACATTATCATCATTTGGTACAACGGCTATTTAGGCGATCGCATGCCTCCTTCTGAAACCTATCCAGATGCCCTGGTATGGAAAGCTATTGGTGCGAATCCACCAGGCATTCCTGGACCGTACTACGGACATTGGGCTTATCCTCCCATTAATCCAATTTGCCAACCGATTGATAACGCCAAAAATGACTGACCGCAAGGATGAAAATATGGCACTTGAGAATAAAATATTTGATGTTGTCATTGCTGGTGCAGGTGTAGCTGGTGCATTAATTGCACACAAGCTTAGTCAAGCTGGATTGAATGTATTGATCCTTGACGCTGGAGATCAAACTTTTTTCGATCAAGAGACAGGTAGTGATCTGCGACAGCCACTCCTAGAACGTTTTTTCACAAACCCTGTCAAGATGCCTAATGCGGCTTTTCCCGATCTGGATTATGCTCCTAGTCCAACCCAAACAACCCTCAATAAATATTTCGTGCAGAAAGGCCCCCTTCCTTTCCAAAGCTCTTATACCCGTATGGTTGGTGGTACGACCTATCACTGGCTTGGGACTGCCTTGCGATATGTACCTAATACCTTTCAAACAAAAACTGTATATGGCATAGGGGCTGACTGGCCGATCCGTTACGAGGATTTACAGGACTGGTACTGGCATGCGGAAAAGGCGATAGGAGTATCTGGAAATAGCAACGTAGATCTTGGTGCCCCCCGTAAGCCTGACCATCATTATCCTATGCCCGAGATTTTGCCTACATATAACGATCGGAAAGTACGTGAGGGAACCCGCAACCTTGAATTTGAGGGCATGCCAGTTGACTTCGAATCGACTCCACAAGCGCGCAACTCCATACTCTACCAAGGACGACCACCTTGTGCTGGAAGTGCTAACTGTATCCCAATTTGTCCCATTCAGGCAAAATACGATGCTTCTGTTCATCTAAAATGGGCGATTAATCCCAAGCTCAATCCTGAGAGTTGTAGTCAAGCTAAGGCAGTAACTCCCCTATTTGGTGCCGTTGTGACAAAGGTTTTGGTAGATCGGGACAAATGTGTGTCTGGTCTCAAGATTAAGCAGCCTGATCACAGTGAACTCACAATAACAGGACGACTTTATGTACTGGCCATGAATGCTATGGAGACTCCAAAAGTATTGTTGTGGTCTGCCACTGAATCGTTATCCAATGGCGTAGCCAATAGCAGTGGTGTGGTGGGACATTTCCTGATGGATCATGATGTGAAGATTACTTATGCTAAACTTCCAGAACCCTATTATGTGTTTCGAGGACCATTGAGCAGCTCTGGTTGTGAGTCATTGCGAGATGGGGCGTTTCGGAAGACAAGATCTGCTTTTCGGATCGAGCTCCAAAATACAGGAACAAGCTGGGCTACAGGCTCGCCATTTACAAATGTCATCAATTTGGTAAATCAGGGGTACACAGGCCAAAAACTACGAGAACAACTAGCCTGGGAGGTCAGCACTCAAATTGAGTTAAATGGCTTATTGGAGCCAGAACCAAATTATAACAACAGCGTCAAACCATCTGACTCTCTCTTTGACCCATTTGGTATTCCGAGACCGGAGATTCGATATAGCGTTGGAGAGTATGCCCGTGCTGGAACTAAAGCCTTTGTTAAGGTTGCCAATATGATTTGCGATCGCTTGGGAGCAACTCATTTTTCTGAAGTACCTGGATGGTTTGGTGCGGGGCATGTAATGGGTACACTCCGAATGGGTAACGACCCTAAAACTTCCTGCTGCGACAGTTATGGACGTACTCACGATCATCCTAACCTTTTCCTGACTGGTAGCGGTCTTTTCCCCACTGTTGGTTCAGCCAATCCCACTCTGACAATTGTGGCAGTGGCCCTTCGAACTGCGCACCATATTATTGAATCATTTCAGAATAGCCCAGAAACTACTACAAGTAACCAAACTAAAGGATGGTAGGGATTGAGTATGCCAACAGCTATAAAATCACGAGAAGAACTCATTCGTCAGCTGTCCATAGCCTGTGAGCTAGAACATGGCCTTTGCCTCCAATACTTGTTTACTGCCTTTACATTGAAAAGCAGCTTGAACGAGGGTGGTATGACGATGGAGGAGTTTACCTACGTCAGAAAATGGAAAGCAAACCTGCTTTTTATCGCCGCTCAGGAGATGCTTCACCTGTCACAGGCTGGAAACCTCTGTGCGTCCATCGGCTGTGGCATTAATCTCCTACGTCCTAACTTTCCTCAAAGGCCAAGTTATTACCCAACTAATCTCCCCTGGGGGCTATGGCCATTTTCACAGGAAACAATCATTTTGTATGCTCTGTATGAACGGCCTGTCCAATGGAAGACAGCCCCTCCCTCCTGGTTACCTGACGATCCGTTCCGAGAAAATACCTTTCAGCAACTGTTAGCAGATGCACCAATACCAAAAGATCCCTTTGGCCATTTACCGGACTACTTTGAACGCCCTAAAGCCAACTCCTACAAAACTATCGGTGAACTTTATGATGCCATTGCTTTAGGCTTTAAAGATATTCCTGGAGAGTTGATCGTTGGACCTTGGGAGGCGCAGGTTTCTAGTTCACTAGTTGATTTGCCGCAGCTAATCCAAATATCTAACCGGGAAAGTGCTCTTCAGGCCATTGAACTCATCATCTCTCAAGGAGAAGGGGCACCCTCTGACAGGATTGACAGCCATTTCGGATTTTTCGTACAAATGTACTCAGAATATGCCCAGTTAAAATCACAGCGCCCTGAGTTTGAGCCAGTACGGGATGTGCAATCTAATCCTCTGTCTAAGCTCCATGTAGACAATTCTTTTCCAGGCTGGCGACTAATTCACGATCCCTACACGAGAAAGGTAAATAATCTCAATAATAATGTTTATGAGCTTATGCTTCTCATGCTTCGTCATACATTCAATGGTATTTCTGACCCAATAGCGTTCCGACAAGCCCTTGCCTCTGCATCTTTGCGGCTTATGACAGGGGTGATAGTTCCTCTAGGGCAAACCCTGACCCAACTACCCATGGGAAATGATGGTTCTCCTGGTGCTGCAACCAGGGCTAAATATGCTGGGCCGGGATTCGAAATTGAGCGTACATTGCCAGATTTACCATTCTCATCAGCAGCATGGCAATACTTTGAAGAACAATTGGGATTCCTTGGAGAAGCTTCGCATAACCTGTCACTGGTGCCTGATGCCCCTGAAGTAATCACTTCAGTCACTCTGACATTACGACAGATTCGTAATCAACTTATACAAATAGAACGATAACCCCAGCTCGATTGACAAAACTAAGAAGCCTGGGCCTACGTGAGTTCGACGAGCTCAAAAAACAGCCGGAGGAAGAGCAGGTAAGCCTTTCACCTCTAAGTCAAGAGAAGGTTTTACCGGGTGATAGGTGTAAGCTATCAATCCTCCTAGTAAATTTACCAGAAAATTCCAGACACTGCGATGTCTAGTATGCTGAATTTGGCATATATTCTTTAATTGATGATTAACAGACTCAATTATCGCCCGTTTACGCAACATAATTCTATCTATCAACGGCATAAGCCTATTTTTCAGGTTTTTGCGACAACGATCAATTAGTTGTAGTCCTCTTTGATACAGTTCTTCAAATAGAGATTGAGACACATAGCCTTTATCGCCAAAAAGCTTACCAATTAAACCCTGAGTTAAGTCAGGCAAATGTTTTCGATCATCAGTGTTAGCGGCAGTAAGCTTAAATGCTAATAACTCACCTCTATCATTGATAATCAGATGTAATTTAAAACCGTAGTACCATCCGATAGAGTTTTTTCCCCATTGAGGCAAATCGCCAAACACTTTGTGGCTTCTAGCACGACAAGGATGACAAACTTCAATGGGCGTGGAATAAACAAAAGCTATTCTCGTATTCTCTCCCATCCTGGTCTTGAGAAAACAGGATAACAACATTAAAGACCAAGGAATTAATTATACAAAGCGATTATAGCTGACTAAATGAGGAAATTCTCTTCGACCGTGTGGCAAAACATGGTTTAAATAAAATTCTTTGAAGGTTTTATAGCCTGAACCATGAAAAGCAATAACAATGGTCATGACTTCACTGACACCTAGGGCGCATCTAGCGGTTGGGGGAGGGCTTAAAAAAGGTGAGCGCTAATTATAAGGTATAGTAGATCATCAGAATGGAAACTTAAATAATCTGGGCTCTACCGAACATAGTATGTAGAAAACCGCGCTTATTGCCGACTAGGTCTGATTGGAGGGTTTATTGATAAAAAATCATTCTATTAAAAACTCAAACTCCCGCCCAATCAGGATTATACTAATTATTTCATAACATTTTTACACAGCAAGTTCGGTAGAGCCATAATCTGGAGGCAATGATCCCAGATTTGTTAGAACAATTTGACCTTAATGATCACTCGTGGAAACAGCACTTCCGTTCGCTCAGAGAATCTTCGTCTTTGGAGTCAATAGTCTGGGCTTCATGGCTTCTGGCATTAGCTTTGGCTAAACAACTCCTAGAGCAGGAACTGGCCAGACGCGCCCAATTGCCGACTTCATGGACTAGCTGTACCAAATGTGGCACTCGCTTACATAGTAAAGCAATGCGACCGCGCCAGATACAGAATTTAGTCGGTGTTGTCCATTGGCAACGTCGAGTGGGGCGTTGTCCAAAAGGTTGTCAAGGTTCTCAGGTAGTACCGTTGGACATCGCCCTTGGAGTTAAGACCCATCAGCAGACAAGTCTAGAATTAATACGACTAGCATGTTTATTAGCGGTATTTGTTCCCTTTGAGACAGTGACAGTAATAGCTCAACGATTTACAGGAATTCAACTAAATGCGCAAACTATTTGGAGTTGGGTTCAGTTGCTAGGGAAACGGGCTATGGATCAGCTTCAACAGGAAATGGCACAACTAGCCTTAGGGCAAGAGCCAAATCCTGAGCCTCTCTCGGAGACCTTGGCCCAAATGCCTCGGGTAATAGGGGCAGATGGGGTAATGGTACCAATGCGACCTCATGAAGGCCAGCCTAACGGTTCAACTAAATGGCGGGAAGTGAAAGTAGGGATTTTGGTTCGATTGGGACATCATCTTAATCGCAGGGGACGATAAATCTGCCGACTGCATCAGCGACGTAAGGTAGCTGTTTTGGGAGATATTGATGCTCACAGCCCACGTTTAATGTTGGAAGCGTTACGACAAGAATGGCAAAAAGCTAAGACGGTCCTGTGGATTAGTGACGGAGCTAAAGGATTCTGGTGACTTTACCATCAATGTTTTTCCCCGGTGGCGATCTCCGAGGGTACCCCAAAGCAGTATGCTATTTTAGACTTTTACCATGCAGCACAAAATCTCTGGAAAGTTGCGGGAGCATGTTTAGATGGTCGCACAAAGAAAGCACGTCAATGGTTTAAATTAGTAAGACATCAGCTACGTCACGGCCAATCTGAAGAAGTTATAGCCCAGTTAGCTCATACCATTGATTTCCGACAGTTTCCTACTTCTGTTTTGAATACTCTTGTCAATGTTCATAACTACCTTCAAAACCATCGTGAACACATAAACTATAAGGAATTTAAGGCTAATGGTCTGCCTTTGGGTAGTGGAATGGTAGAGAGTGCCTGTAAGTGGTTGATTCAACAACGTTTCAAAGGAGTAGGGATGCGGTGGAGTGAGAGCGGTTTTAATCATCTGCTACATTTACGACTGGCTTGGGTAAACGGACGATTTGATCAATTCTTCTCTTCTGAATTAGCCTCCCCCAACCGCTAGATGCGCCCAATGCTGAGATAGCAACTCCAGTATGCCCCCATTGCCATTTGGTGTGGGGACTTTTTTGTCGTACTTTAGCTAAAGCTACTTTCACATCCTGTCCGCTTGAATACTTATCTCTAATTAATTAATAAATGCTTAAATACCCTAGGAATTGACCAGCAAAGCATCCGGAATAGCTAACTTGATCAAGTAAATTACTTGGTGTAGAAACAGGTAATGCTTTACCCAGCAGACTACTCTATGACTAAAAAAATCTTGATCGTTGATGATGAACCTTATATGAGACTCCTGATCGAGCAAACCCTGGAAGACCTGGAAGATGAAGGGGTAGAATTACTCACCGCTGAGGATGGTGAAGATGCTCTAGAGCAAGTTAAGTCAGAGCAACCTAATCTGGTATTTCTGGATTTAATGATGCCGAAAATGAGTGGGTTTGATGTCTGTAATCAGATCAAAAATGTTCTGTGTATGAACGATGTTTATGTGATCATGCTAACGGCTAAGGGACAGGAGTTTGATAAACAAAAGGGCAAAGAAGTCGGCACAGATATGTACCTCACTAAACCCTTTGACCCTGATCAAGTGTTGGAAAAATCTCAAGAAATACTTGGTATAGCGCTACGCTTAGCGTCAGAAGTCAGAAGTCAGAAGTAAGCTATGACTAAGTTTCGGAGTTTAGGAGCGATGCAGAGGTGCGACCCGTGGCGAATTTAATTCGCCAACGGAAAGCGCACCTAGGCGGTCTTGGGGGTTTCCCCCACTCGCGCTTTGCATCAAGACAATGTCAAACTAAATGCGTAGTGCTATATCACCGCTACTAGCTGAAAGCAGGACAGATTTCCCGAGCCATCACCAATTTATCAAAAACTCATCTACTGTCCTGGGTTAAGTGGATAACGGTATCACTAAAGCCATCATGCTTCAGCTTCTGAATTCGCCGTAAGCACGGATCATGGCTTGAGTTCCCTGTTCACCTCCTGTACCACTGTCAAGTTGTTGAACAACTTTGAAAAGACGGTCAGCTAATTCAACTCCAGCTAAATCCAGACTAGAAGACTGGAGGCTTTCGAGTACAAGCCTGAGGTCTTTGACCATGTGCTTAATCATGAAACCAGGCTCAAAGTCAGACTCAGCGACTTGTTGCCCTAGGTTCGATAACGCCCATGACCCAGCAGCACCTGTGCTACAAACCTCAATAACTAAATTAGGGTCAATTCCTTGATGTTCTGCCAACTTCATTGCCTCGCATAGGGCTACCATATGGACAGAACAAAGCACCTGGTTGCACAGTTTAACTGCTTGACCGCTGCCCACCGGACCGCACAGGCGAATGGTTTTGCCAAGAATTTCCAGTAAGGGTTTACACTCCTCGAAGTCGGTCTGCTCGCCTCCAAGCATAATGGTTAGGGTACCATTTTTGGCTCCGATATCCCCACCGGAAACTGGTGCATCGAGAAAACGTAGGTTGTGCTTCTTTAGTTCCCCACTGATTTCCTGGGCTGCATTTGGTCCAATGGTGGTGAAATCCACAATTAGGGTACCGGGTTTGGCATACTCAGCCACTCCCTCAGCTCCCAGCATAACCGCTTCCACATCTGGGACATCCCCCAAGCAAGAAAAAATTATGTCAGCTGACTCGACGGCTTCCCGGATGGATGACACTACCTTGGCTCCAGCATCAGCAGCAATCTTCACTCCTGGACGATCGGGGGTGCGATTCCAAGCCATAGTGGGGTAATTACTGGTGGAGTAATCACTACGGGCAAGATTGGCTGCCATATATCCACCCATAACGCCGAGACCAAGAAAGGTAAGATTGCTGTTCATGCTGATTCCATTAAGTCCGCCTACTTTATTATTCTTACCTGAAAGAAGACGGGAGTTTGAAAGTCCCTGTACTTTAGCGGGGGATGAAAAAACGACTCTGCGAAACGGTAGTGGTACACAATTCGTGATTTTAGCTCCCGTTACCTTGACCAGACCAACGCCTACATCACTACATCTTTACCACTACTTTTTTTTTACACATATCTAAAGCTTGTTCAAAGGTAATTTTTGGAAAAATTTTTAGTTTACCATCAACTGTAGCATCATAAATCTCTCTCCCAGATCTATTAAAGTTAAATCGAGCCATATGATAGGCTAATTCAGAGCCTTCTAGATCTGGCAGATGCCATTCTTTATTACCAAAATACCCAGGAGTAAAATGGTTTGGATCATCTCCTTTTAGGAACTGTTTTTCGTTAGGATTACCTACAGCAGTAAAGTTATGATCGACTCCTATCAAGAAAATTCTCTTAAAGCCCATATAGAATGCTAGCTGCATTGCTACATAAGTTACAGTGTATCCTTCGCAAATTAACTTCGATGCATCTGTCTGAAAAACGAAAGGACTACCTGATGTGAAAATTTTATAAATATGCTCCCTTTTATCTACCACATTATCAGCGGCTATAGCTGATAAAAAAGATGGACATTTTAAATTTTCAAACTCTCTCGCGCTTTGCTCAATCACCAAAGAGTTTACTGCAACATGATAGCTAATATTTAAATTTACTTTATCAAATATTAAGTAGATTTTGTTTAAACCAAACGTATAATAATTATTCAGTAATGATAAATCCATCTTATTAAGTGAAGGACCATTACCAATAATAAAACAGTCCTCTTTTTTATGAATATTTTTAAATTTTAAAAGGCGCTTAGACTCATTAAAGTACCATTTAATGTACACTGGATCTGAGTAATTATTAAGATACTCAACAATTGCATCTCTTGCTACTCGTAATTGTTTTTGAAGCATAATCAATTCAGCCGTAAAAGGGTTAATTAGCTGGTTAACTAGTTTGGGCTTTAGATATGCGGATAAATATTTATTGTTAACCTATAGAGGATCGTGTAAACGTCCTCCAATGCCACCATCAACGCTTAAAGTTGCACCGCTTATGAAACTTGCTTCAGGCAAAGATAGAAACAATGCCACTTTTGCTACTTCTGCTGGTTCTGCAATCCGCCCTAAAGGATGCATTTGAGACAATTTCTCAAACTCTTCCTTCTTCCCTTCAAACCCAGCCATTAACATTGGTGTCGCTACTGCTGCTGGACAAATCGCGTTTACCCGTACTTTCTGATTGAGATCCACTGCCATACTTTTGGTTAAACCCACCAAAGCTGCCTTACTGGTTGCATAACACACAAACCCAGGCTTGGTAAGGCTGGCGTGAATACTGGCAATATTTACTACTGAGCCGACCGCTTGTTCCAACTCTGGCAGCAATGCCTGAGTTAACACAAAAGGAGCTACCAGATTAACATCTAGTGTCTGATGCCAATCTTCTACTGTGAGTTGGTTTGTGGGCTTGAGGATTTGCACTGCTGCATTGTTAATTAAGGTAGTCAAACCTCTGCTTTGCAAGTGCGATCGCACTTGCTCAACAATTTCTGAACAATAAGCTGGATCACTGCACATTTTCTGCAAATTGCCGACAATCATAACATCGCAGGATGCAGCCGCTGAAACTACATCAAGACCAATCACAAAGTGATTAGCTTCTTTAAAAACCTGGCACAAAGCTTGCCCAATGCCACCCGCAGCTCCAGTAATTAAAGCAGTTTTCACGTATTCAATTCCTAAGCACATCCAAGAAAATCAAATAGCAAATGCATTGCCTGATAACTAGCACGACGCACAGCATCCACCGTATTAGAAGCATTATGGGAGCCAAAAATACACTGTTCAAATTGGCGTAGCGCAGATGCTTCCGGTAATGGTTCCATTTCAAAAACATCTAAGGCTGCCGAATGCACCTGTCGTGAAGACAATGCCTCCACCAATGCTGCTTCATCAATCAATGGACCTCGGGCAACATTGATCACCCGCACCCCTCGCTTTGCCTTAGCAAATGTTTCTGAATTGAGCATATGACGATTTTCATTAGTTAACGCACAGGTCAGCACAATCAAGTCGGCTTCTTCCAAGCGTGTGGGCCAAGCAGCAGGTTGTACTGCTTCTAATCCCTCCACTGCTTGGAAATAAGGATCGTAAGCAATTACTCGCATGTCAGCTGCTAACAGCCGCTTCGCCGTATTGCGCCCAATATCCCCAAACCCAACTAAAGCAACCGTCTTATCCCCTAGAGAAATGCCTGCTGGTTTTAGCCATGTTCCTGCTCTAACCGCTCGGTCAATCATGAAAGTCTGTCGTGCTAGGGCAATTACATAGCCCATGGCAATATCGGCTACTTCCGCACCAAACATACGAGGGGTATTTGCTACTAAGATACCATTATCATTCGCTGCTGTAAAGTCCACATTATCAACCCCAACACCCCACTTTACTGCTGCTTTTAGCTTCCCAGATTTCCCGTTCTCAAACACTTCGCGAGTGGCAGGATCGTCGCCAATAATCCAACCGTCATACTGAGGAATGAGGGACTTTAGTTCTTCCACGGATAGGGTTTGCACTACTGGAGGACAATCAACTTCAATGGCTTTTGCTGCAAAAAGTGGTTTGAATTCATCCATCAAACCTAACATGGGTGGACAGGTAATTAATACTTTCATTGCTCATGCCGCTTGTACAACAGAAGAAGGATAGAGATACTGGGCAACTGCTTCAGCCATTTGCCAGTCCACTTGATCGTCAATATCAATCGACTCCAAGGGAGGAGTTTCAAACATCATAGGTTGCTTGCCAATCCTAGCTTGGGTGGCAGCGAAGCTTAAAGGTGTAAAAATGTAGAGATTAGAATTTTCTTCGTACCAGGGTTCCAAGTCCTGAGTTCTAATTAGGTTATTGGGATTGTGGTTAATGGCAGAACCATCTTGACGGTAGAAGCGAGTTTGGAAGCGATTAACTGTAAATAGCGAATCAGCAGTTCCCGTAGCCCTAGCCTCCAGAAACTGCTGAAGTGCCTTCCGAATTGTTGTCCCACTGAGGAGGGGATTTGTAGTGTGGGTCATCAAGTAAATATCGGCAGGTTCATTTGCTATGTCATCTGCCAGAATCCGGTTCATGCTGACGAAATCACCACACAATTCTGGTTTGCGATCGCGAATCTGAACTCGATCTGAATCGACCAATCCGTGTTCTGCCAGAATAGAGCGAGCATCTGTATTTATAATCACTTTTGAGACTTCGTTTAGCTCCAGAAGTGCATTTAAAATCCACTTGAATAAAGGTTTACCGTTCAATGGCTTAAAATTTTTACCCTTGACTCGCTCGCTGTTAGCTTTCATTGGCAATAGAGCAATAATTTTCGGTTCAGTATTAAAATAATTCATTAAAAACTAATATCTAAAAATTTTGTAGCAAAAGGTAAATACTTAGTCAGATAAGTTGCGTAAAACTACTCTAGCTGGAGCACCTTCTACTCCCTTGAGCTTAATTGGTAAACATAACAACTCATACTTTCCAGTTGAAATATCCGTTAAATTCAAGCCTTCAATAATAACAACCTCGGATTTTAGCAGAATTTGATGAGTTTCCGGACCATCATAAAAACGTTGCACTGACAAATAATCCACCCCAATTAACCTAATTCCCCGTTCAACTACCCATTCAGCCGCATCTGCTGTGAGCGCCACAAAGTCCGGCTGAAATTCCCGCACTTGCGATCGCCACAGCCGAGAGTTCCGCGTGTGCAAAAGCAAACGCTGTGTGTTGGCAGGTAGAGTTAACTGCTTTAATACCTCTGCGGTGATGACATCCACATCATCGGGCACAACTACAACGTAAACCTCTCCGATTAGAACATCCAGAGGTAGCTGTTCCACACTTTCCCTGGGATGAAATGCATTGGAGCATCAACGTGAGTCCCCGTATGTACACTAAAATGCAGTGTTGTATCGGTAGCAATATCACCATGTTGTGACATACTCCCACACTGAATCAAAGATTGCAGTGTGGGCTTCTTACCAACTCCAGCCATTGCTGAGGATACTCGATAAGCTTTATTAACGACACGGGATGCCCCTCCGCGCCGGAACAATACAACTCGTTCTATTTTTAATTAGTAGGTGGCGGTTAGCTCTTAATTTGTCTTCCCTACTGTATCTAGTATAAACGATTTAGATCCTGTCCGCCATTCATCCCTCAGACGAAACCAATGGGAGGGTCGCCTTATTACAAAAGCCTTAACTCTTTTTCCCATAACCAAACAACTATTTTGGCTCCACTCCCTTACGGTAACTTCGTTCCCACGCCGACTTTCAGTGCGGACGTGGGGCATAAGCGCGGATGAAGCTAAATCGAGGTGACGGTGAAATTCAATTGCTGGGCTACCTGGCCAGGTGGGAAGGTATGGCGATACGGGTACTGAAATGTCAATATACTTGCTCGGAGGATTTTGCAGAGGAGCCATAGTCAATGAGTCGTCGATTCTCATAAGAAAAGGTGTTCTGGTAACGTGATAGGCTGCGTGGATAATAAAAGGTTTGTCGCAGGCGGTTGCTCACTAGTCCCCTTTGCGCAAAGCCTTGGTAGGTACCCCAGAATTGCATTAAGCGGAATATAGGAATTGATTGCAAATTTGGCTTGAAAACACCGTCATGGAATGCATGATAGTAGTCACTGACAACATTTGTGGTAAACAGGCGCAAAAAATCCCAAAAATGGAAGTGTTCTTGGGGATAAATCTGTTTAAGAGCAATGGCTTCTCGTCGATAGCGGTTGTAAATGCGTTTGGGTGTTTCGTCATGAACGTGAATTATTTCAGCTGCCGGAACGTAAGCAATGCGGTAGCCTAAGGGCATGATCCGTTTTGCCCAGTCCAAATCCTCTAAGCCTGTGAGGGTTTCGTCGTAGGGAACGTCTTCCCACAATGATCGCCGGATAGCAGCATTAGCATTGTTACAGAAAGGATAGTCTTGATTCCTGACATGAACCGACTGATCGGGAAACCAAGTAGCAAATATCTGGTGTTCTGAATACTTGGTTGTTTTGTTACCGCGTTGTTTTCCGTAGGTTAAAGCAATCTTAGGATCTTTAAAGGGAGCTAACAGCTTTTCAATCCAATCTTGGTAGATGGGATAAACGTGAGCACTGGCAATAACGATGAATTCCCCGGTGGCAGCCTGACATCCAAGGTTGAGTGCTCGGCCAAAGGAAAACTCTTCCGGTTTGATGGATAAGAGTTTGACTCGATAGCGGGATGCAATGGATGGAGTGGCATCAGTAGAACCTGAGTCAACAACAATGATTTCTACATCTTGGATTGTCTGCTGCATGATGCCACTGAGCAGACGACCGATGTGTTCTTCTTCGTTATAGCAACGAATGACGATAGAGAGATTATGGGTACTCATACCAAATCCGGTTATTATAGGCTGATTACAAAAATTACCAAAATTCGCTCTGGGCAAGGACTTTGTGTTTTTTTTGAATATAGCCTTGGTAAAGCGGATTTGGTATCATTACTAATTCAAAAACTCAATTAATTGTATAGCAGTAATGAATCTGAGCATCTCTTTTTTGCTCCCAAGCAACTGAATAACCATGTCTCAAGACAAAATTATGAACTTCATCGGCACTAGCTCCGAAAGATGGTAAAAATTCTGGATGTAATTCCAGAAAGATTAAGCGTGGTTTTTTGCCTAAACTTCCGTTAAGCAAACTCTCTGCACCATGCAAACACAAAACCTCAGCTCCCTCGATATCAATCTTAAGGACAGTGGGTAGGGGCAGATTACCAATAGAAATTTCATTATCAAGAGTTCTTGTTTGCACAGTTACTTTACCCTTTGGGGCACCAGGTCTATTTAGCTGCTCTTTCAGGGTTGGAGCAAAGCCAGAAGCACCATCAGTGAACAAAGTTGCTTCTCCTTCTCGATCACTAACCGCCCAAGGTACGAAGGTAACGTTGGATAAATTATTGAGTTCAACATTATTCTGAAGGCGTTCCATCGTTTCAGGATCGGGTTCAAAAGCAAATACCTGTCCATTTTCAGCAAATATAGCTGCATGGACAGCCATTAACCCAACACTTGCGCCAATGTCTAAGAGGATATCTCCCAAGTTTTTTGATACTGAATTTTGCCCCCCTAGCCCCCCAACTTTGGGGGGAACAAGAGTCAATTTGCTTCTAAAAGTCCCCCAAAATTGGGGGACCAACGGGGGCTTGGATGTAGCAAATAATACTTCTCAGACAACCTCTAAGACAATGTCGTCTATCTCGATTAGTTTTGTAAATTCTTCCACGAAGAACTTCTCGCCACCATAGTTTGCTAATCTATATTTTTCTACCGGGCTAAAAGCTTCAAATTGGAGTTTTCCTCTATAGGTGGGTAGTTCAATTTTTAGCGGATACAACCCTGGTTTATCATCTTTGCCTCCACGAAGAGAGTTCTTAAGATTGTTTAGGGTAAATTTAACTCGATTTATTTTAATCATCTCAATACCTTTACTAGCTTATTTTGTGCATAATATGGTGTGGCCTGAGCCCTGAAAAGCTTACTAGATAAAGCGTTGAGGCAATGATATTAGGCTTGATACAGTCCCAAATTGACCCTACGAATGATTTTAATGAAGCAACGAAAGTATTATCAAATCTGCGTTTTAGCTTATTTCATCGCCCCCTCAGGTATTACCCAACAGTCTAACTCTAAGGGCGGTAGACAGATAAGTTGGGATTGATTTGATAATCGACATCTTTGAGCGCCCATACTTTCGACCTGACCAAGCCACAGGGATTGTTGTATACCTATACTTTTTAAGAATACCTTTTAATGCCATCTCCATTCCAATATTGTAGCCATCAGCGGTTGGCTTAATTTCTTTCAAAACTAGTCTTCTGTATGCCTTAAATGAGTTGGTGATGTCACTACAGTTTGTACGGAAAATCCACTGGAGAAACGAATTTCCCAACTGTGACAAAAATCCCTTTACTGCTGTGGATTCAGTGATTTTTGCTCCAGCCATAAACCGTGACCCAAAGACCATGTCATTCCCATTTTTAATGAGCTGGATGTAAGAAAGCACGTCGTCGAGTGAATCGCTGAGATCGCCGTTGAATGGAATCAAAATGTCTCCGCTGGCGACACTAAACCCTTTTCGTAAGGCCTTTCCATACCCTGGAGGATTTCCTCCTTTCACTGCAACAACATTTTGGTGTGACTTTTCAAAGGATTTAAGAATCTCCCATGTTCCATCAGTACTATCATCAACTGCAACAAGTTCAAAGTCGATGTCACGTTTGGACAAGTATGCATATGCTTTTCTCATGGTTATCTCTCCATATGCTGCTTCGTTCTTGAATGGAATAATTAGTGATGTCTTCATAATAAAACTAATGAATGAGTCTTGTGCTTACGCACTCTTGCAGTTGCTTACTACCCATTCTTGCTCAAGAATTGTTACAGTTGGATGCGGAATAATGAACTTACCACCAGCATTGAGATAGTCGGCATATTTTTTGATAAAGAAATCTAGAAAATTCCAGGCAAGAACCAAGTAGTAATCTGGCTGCTCGTTAATTACACTTTCGCAAACAATGGGAATATGAGTTCCAGGGGTGTATCGACCAATTTTGTATTGATTGATTTCGACAGCACATTCGACGAGATCAGGCCCGATGCCACAGTAATTGAGTAGCGTGCTTCCTTTAAGAGGAGCACCAAGTCCAAACACACGCTTTCCTGCCCCTCTAATTTGCTGGAGAAGCGACACAAGCTCTTCTTTGTTCTGTTCCACGCCCTTAGAAAAGTCGAGATATGTTTGTAGTCGATCAAGACCGAAGCGTTTTTCCTCAGAAATTGCATTATCGATTTTTTTCGTCGTAGGAAAAGGTGACTTTTTTCTGCCTACATATAGAACAAATGAACCACCATGAATGGGATAGAAATCCACATCTAATAATCGCAGGCCATATCTGGAAAAAAGATCTCGTAGAGGGGCAATCCCATGAATCATAGTGTGTTCGTGATAAAAATGATCGAATTGTTTTTTCTCAATAACATCTTTCAGATACACACATTGGGTACAAAAAATCGTGTTCTCCTCCATGAGGATCTCTAGACCTTGGACGAAGCTATGAAGGTCTTCCACGTGGTAGAAGACGGCGGTGGCAGTGATCAGGTCGGGATAGATTCCCAGACGTTTCATGGCCTCAGCAGTCTGCCTGTTCCAAAAGGCCTCTAAGACTGTAATTCCTGCCTGTCGAGACAACTCACTGCTCCCCTTGCAGGGATCGATGCCAAGAACCCGCAAACCACGATCACGAAATTTTGAGAGCAGCGTCCCATCATTGGCACCAATATCAAGTACAAGACTATTTGGCGGGATGTCGAATTTCTGCAAGGTATTATCAACCAGTTCCTCGAAGTGGTGAACTACTGGCTGATTTAACCCAGTGACGTATGGGTGATTGGTGAACATGTACTCTACAGGAGGAAATTCTTCCAATTGGACCTGCCAACACTGAGTGCAGACTGACATAGCAAAAGGGAAGTTCTGTTCGTTATCGATCTCATTCAATGCAGGAAAAGTATTTCCATTTGGCTGTTTACCAAGGTCAATAAACTGCTCCAGTTTGGAACTTTTGCAGTTCATGCAATACTTGTTTTTTTTCATAGCAAAGTAATTAGTTAAACCGAAAGAAATATTTGATTAATAAAAAGCCTATGAATCGGATTATATTCCAGCAATTATCTGATAAATATAGCAGCTTTTTTTTCTGCAATATTTGAGCGATATAGATCAAAAAAACCTGACGGGGTGACAAACAGCCTTAAAAGCCTTACTGGGTGTGGGGTTTTGGGTAATGGCTGAAAAGAAACATCCCCTTTGCTGGCGGCTGTTGGTTGCGATGCAGTGGCCTTACGGGGAAACCCCATTTGGCCGACTGCATCGCTTCTATTTTCCCCACACCCCACACCCAAAACCCCACACCCTGTCTACTTTTTAGCCTTGTTGTCACCCCTGAAGCAAAAAAACGCCACATAGGCATGTAATCGTAATAAATTACCGAAAAAAAATGCTCTTTTAAGAATAGAAAAAACATATACATCTGAATGTATAAATGACTGTTTTGCTAGGATTTGTCGTTCCTTCGCAAAATTTCAAAACCATTGCCTGTATAATCTTTACTATAGTGTTGCTTGATAAATCGTTCCAGCGCGGGAAAGCTATAATCTGTATCTATTCCTGACAGCCTTGGCTTTTTGTGCACATCAATAATGAATGCTGGTATATCTTGTTCCAGCTCTTCGATGAAATGCTTCCTCAACTTCTGGATATAAGGGGTTGATACATGGAGATAGAACTGAAAATCAGTAATATAGGGGGTTGCAAGAACCGCTTTTGAAATGAGCATTGCATGCAGGCTCCCTCCGCCCCAATCCAGGGGTTGAACCTTGTCAGTTGGTAATAGATTCTCATTCAAGTACGCTGCTATTTCGTAAACGCCAACTCTTCCACTCTGGACTGAAAATGGCGGGCCTTTAAGAAGTTGCTTGAAAGCGACACTTGATGGTCGTACTGTCAATACGATAATAAAGACGAAAATGAAGAGGGGAAAAAAGATCCTCGGAAAGCGTAGGCCTTCAAATGAAGGAGTAGAAAAGAGCATAAGTGCTGTACACAAGCTGGCAAAATATGTATACGGCATCCAGTGATATAGCCAGAATTTTCCACCGATAGCAACAGATATGCTGTAGAGGATGGTTAATGAGAACAACAATAGGGCTAACTTTTTAGTTGCAGGGGGTGAATGTTCCGCCCAGATGTGATACACACCAAACATTGAGCCTAGAAACAGCAATCTAAATCCTCCAAACCATATATACAACTTTAGATTATAAATAAAGCCAGAGATAGTTCCCATAACCTCCATATTCCCAGCCAGTTGAGAGTATAGAGGTGTAAATGATGAGAGGATATCCCAAAAGGATGAGATTGCACCAATTCGCCAAAGCCATATAAAAGGAATTGCCAGAGTTGATAGAAAACCGAGGAGCGCAAACAAGCTCCCTATAGTGCAAGTCTTGATAAAGGTTTTTGCTGACCTTGAGCCATCAATGCAATATATGGAGTTATAAACAACCATAGCAGGAAGCCCTATGGCCATATGCGGTTTGATTAATGCAGCAAGGGCAAAGAGTGCTCCCACTAGAAAATTTGTGAGGTTGACCGAACGCCAGGGACTATGCCGTGTGGCAAGTAAAACAGCAGTAGCCATTGGTAATATGGCAATGAAATCTCTTTCAAGGCTCATCTTGGGACCAGCTTCGAGATATATAAGACTAAACAGCAGGCAGCTTGCAAGCGCGGTTATTCGGCCAGCTGGTCTCATAACAAACCACGTTACTGTCAGCGTTGCGGTGAGCCAAGCAACATCCACCATCCGAAATGCAAGATCGGAGTAACCAAACATTTTTCCCACTGCCATGTGGAACAGGTACGTACCTGGCATGTTGATTTCAAAGATGTCTCGGTAGGGTGCAAAGCCATGCTCATTAATTAAATAAGCAATGTAGTGCATAAAAGACGTATCGAACTCTAGCGGCCAACCCAACGATAAGACAAGCTGCACTAAAAAGAGACTAGCTAGCAAAGCAAGGAACAAGTACTTTGCGCCATCTACAGCTTTGTAGAAACGCGGCTCAGATTTTGATTGTTGCATTTTCAAGTCCCCTGAATTGCATAGGAAGAACATAAAGGAAGATTATCCTTCAAACTTCCTGTATAAAACTGAAGATGATTATAGGTTGATGCACCGCTGATCCGAACGACGGGAGGGCGGATATCGGTTAAAAAATCTAGGTTTACGGCTTTAATATAGGAGGAGTCTAAAGCGAAGGCTTCAGCTATTTTACAGGCATATTGGTATCGTGAAACTGCTTCTGAACCCACGCAATGAAAAATGCCCTGGCTATCGTGAATAATGATTTTATTCAACATGGCAAAAAGATCGTTAATCCACGTTGGGCAATTCACAAGATTCGTGAATGCTGTGAAGTCTTGATGAGAGGTTAATGCTTTACATACTAAACTTACAAAGTCCCCAGGAAAACCGTATAGTTGTGCCGTGCGAACGATTGCGTAGTTGGAGAGTTGTTTTCTAATTAGAAATTCAGAAGCTGCTTTGTCCATTCCATACTGGGTGGTTGGGCAAGGAGTATCCTGCTCCTTCCATAAGTAATCATACTTGCCAAAAACGTAATCCGAAGAAAAGAATATCATTCGAGTTTTGGATTCTAAGCATGCTCTAGTAAGTAGTTTTGTGATGCCATAGTTCGTTGCCCGAGATGCTTCTTTATTCTGCTCACAGAAGCGTAGATTTTTAAGAGCTGCTAGATGTACAACCAGGTCTGGATTATGTGCTTTGAATAGGCAGGATACAGTAGTTTGGTCTCGCAAGTCGGCACGAATAGTACCCTCATGGGGCTTAAAATCTACGGGTATGACCTGATGACCAATCTTGCCGAGATAGCCGGTGAGTTTTATTCCTATTGCTCCTGCAGCACCAGTTAAAAGTATCCGCATATGCAATTTCAATAGTCTTTAATTATACGAATATAGCAATTAATTTTTAATTGAATAGTACTTGACGCTGTAAATATCTTGACAACTTAAGCGGCGAGTAAATTCCTCTGGGTGGGTGCATTAAAAGAGCGAATAAATAAATGGTGCAATACCTGAAGCATTGGCAAAGATTAAGAACAACCCAAAGGCAAGAAGTATTGTAACCATGGGAATCAACCACCACAGTTTCCGTTGCCATAAAAAGACTAATATTTCACCTACAATCAAGTCTTATTCGTTCGTCTGTTGGTTTTATAATCCCTCCTGCCACTCCAAAAAAAAGTAACAATTCTAGCAAATATAGACCGAAACCAATCGATAGCAGGGCGAGGAAAAAATTGACTTTCGTCTCTTCGCGCCACTTTAATAAAGCAAAACCAAACAGTAATAGGCCAGCAACAGCAACTAGATAATACTTAGTTAACTCCTCCGGGGAAAGCGGTGACAAAAAGGTAGAATGAATAAGAACCGCCAGACAAACTGTTATAACATATGTCAAGACAATAGTAGCAAACTTCTCCGGTTGTCTCATATTAACTAATCCTGAAAAGCTAGCACGACCTAAACTAATACATTAGAAATTAAATTATTCGTTTAGGTAATTTATATATTTTTTTCATAAATAACACCACAAATAAACTCCATAAATAATTGAATTATTGGCATCTAAATCTGGAATTTTACCCCTAAAATCGCCCACCGAAAACCATCAACAACTACCACTTCTAGACTGCCGACGGGTAAATTCTCCCACTGAGGGGTTTCCTTGAGGATCCATCACCCCTGTTACCTGTTGCCATAACTGATCTGGAGCCAAAGATACCTTATAGGTGCGATCGCCTGTCTTGCACAAGTGATACCAGTTGGTTTCCTGGCACTGACTACACCAAAAAGCCTCTAGCCACTCTCCTTCCAGAGCTACTGTGGTGTTACTAGCGATCAGCATCAAGGCATATTTTTGTTTAACACCACGCTGGATTAGTTGTCCTGCTCGATCAGCAAACAACCGATATTTTTGACTAGCGCTATCAAGGTAGCAACGATGAATTGGACAGAAAATAGCTCTTCTTTTAGAACGTTTCCGATTGCGTTCACTTCTTCTTTTACTTGTTCCTTGAGTGCAGTTATTCATTAGTTTATTAAATAAAAGCTAATTTTTTTCATTTACTAAGGAAAAATAGACACAAAATCTCCCCTTTACTCACTTTACTGCCGTTGAAATTAAAACTTGATAAAAGTGAGGTGGGGAGAGACTGAGATCAATAGGACCATCGAAGCCCACTCCGAAAATTAAAGACTATTTAGTTCTTTAATTTGTTTCTAATTGATTAGTTAATTAAGTTGTAGAGAGCACTGAGTAAAATTTTGAAATTATTTCCTAAACCAACCTAAACCAACAATGAGTAGTTAGGCAGCAACTAGTTAGTTTCAAGGTTCGTAGAGCTTTCCGGACAATTGATGAAATTGGTGGGATAACTTTGTCTAATAGACCTCTGGGGTAAATTAGCTTTTAGCTCAGACCTGGGGTTTCAGGTTTATTATACGCAGATGTATAATCTTTAAATTGCTTTTAGTAAACCATTATCCATTCCTATATTAAAATAATATCGAAAAACGGCGATTTTTTCAAAAAAAATTTGCTAAGTAAAACCCACATTATGCCCTTGAAATTGTAATTATTAATTATGACGCTTTCTGTCTATTTTATAAAACACATAACTAAAAATAAACAGTATTTATACGCAACAAAATACCCAATATACACAGGAAATGCGTATAACTTTGCATACTACACAATAATTGGCGTAATGTGGTCGACAAGATTGATAAAGCAATCAATTACAGTAAACAGATCGCTTAGTCAGCTGTTGACAAGGCTTCATCAAGAACGTGATTATAATGTTCACCAATGACTTCAGGACTAATATTCTCTAATCAATACTAGACTCGCCGTAAGATGGCCAGATGGGGAGATGGCCAGATGAAATTGATCTGTAGCCCTGTCAGCCCTAAGAATTGGGATGAGATCACCATGAGATTGACAATGAGGACAAATTGTAATATGGAGTTTGCCCTTGTACTCAAGTCAAGTGACTAACGAAGGCACCAGCTTAATTTATATCCCACAAAGCGCTAAAATAAGCCAGTGACCCTCCCTGTCCTATTCATAGGATTGGGAGTATCAAGCTCGAAACTGATACAATGCCCAAGACTTACACCCTCGAATTTAATCACAAAGGCAACACATACACTATAGAGGTGCCAGAAGATCAAAAAATTCTTGAAGCTGCCCATGGGGCGGGGATAGATTTACCCAGTTCCTGCACAGCTGGAGTCTGTACCACTTGTGCTGCCAAACGAGTAGGAGAAGGCAGTGTAGACCAAACCGATGGGATGGGTTTAGGGCCAGAACTCCAAGCAGAAGGCTATGTGCTGCTGTGTGTAGCTTATCCCCGCTCTAACCTGAAATTTGACACCGAAAAAGAAGATGAAGTGTACGACCGGCAGTTTGGTCAGCCGTCATAAGGTATGCGCTGCTATATAATCAAATACCATTAGCCGAATAGCTAGACGTAGTCAAGAACTCGCCGCTAAGTTCTAACGAACTATAGCGGGAGCTTGTTTTAAGCTCTAACTTGACCAGACTAAGGTTCGTGAGAAACCTACGTTATTTGAATTATGAAACCTGATAATGCGTGCCAGTTTTCAGCTCTTTCGTACAGCTTTAAACAGGTGTAACGAGTTAAGCCAGTGAGTTGTACCTAACAAGTTCAAATAACATTGTCGAGGCCAACTTTACCCGAAAGGAGAGACTCAAAGTAATGCGAGTTTTCGTACTAGACAAAAACTTGAAACCTCTTGATCCATGCCATCCGGCACGAGCAAGAGAGCTATTGAACATGGGAAGGGCTAAAGTATTTAAACGGTACCCATTTACAATTGTATTAAAAGACAGGATTTTAGAAAAATCTGTCACTCATTCACATCGTTTAAAGATAGACCCTGGTAGTAAAACAAGCGGGATGGCTATTGTTCAAGAAGAAACAGGACGTGTCACAAGCGCCTTAGAAATATATCACAGGGGACAACAGATTAAGAATTCTCTAGACTCTCGCAGGGCATTAAGGAGAGGTAGACGCAACCCTAAGACTCGATATCGCAAACCTCGTTTTTTGAACAGAACTCGTAGACAAGGATGGTTACCCCCATCTCTTGAAAGCCGAATTAACAATATTGAGACTTGGGTGAAACGAATTAGAAAAGTCTGTCCGATTAGCGCTATTTATCAAGAGTTAGTCAGGTTTGATTTGCAGCAAATGCAAAACCCTGAAATTAGCGAGGTTGAATATCAACGCGGTGAGTTATTCGGCTTTGAGGTCAAGGAATACTTGCTTGCCAAATGGGGGAGAAAATGTGTCTACTGCAACGCTGAAAACACCCCATTGGAAATAGAACACATTGTCCCCAAATCAAAAGGAGGTTCTAACAGAGTAAGCAATCTCACCTTAGCTTGTAGACCTTGTAATCAGAAAAAAGGGAACAAATATGTAGAAGATTTTTTAAGTAAAAAGCCTGAACTCTTGAAGAAAATTAAGGGGAAAACCAAGACTTCACTTAAAGACGCGACTGCGGTTAATACTACCCGATGGGAATTGTATAGAAGACTTCAAGAAACCGGGTTACCTGTAGAAGTAGGTTCTGGGGGACTGACCAAATTTAACCGTAAGGTCAGAATGATTGAAAAACACCATTGGACTGATGCTTCTTGTGTTGGTAAATCAACACCTGAGCGGCTACTTATCAGGGGAATAAAACCGCTGTTAATTGCAGCTAAAGGACACGGAACTAGGCAGCGTTGTCGTCCTAACAAATATGGGTTTCCGAAAGCTCACGCTCCAAAAGCTAAGTTTTTTCAGGGTTTTCAAACAGGTGATATTGTTAAAGCTGATGTCATCAAAGGTAAGTTTGCTGGTCAATATGTCGGACGTATTGCAATTCGCTTTAGACCTAGCTTTACCCTTCAACTACCAACTCAAAAATTTGACGTACATCCCAAATACTTGAAAACTATTCACAAGGCTGACGGCTATGAATAT
>NZ_JAAHIG010000081.1:0-29194 GCF_010692305.1 Moorena sp. SIO4G3
TCAGTGATACTGCTCTTATTGCTTAAGGAAAGTAAACCAGCTTCAATGATTATGTCGTTAGCATCACCTGTAGCTCTCCTTTGGGATTGCGCTTCAATTTGAGCCCGATCTTCCATGATGAAGTCTCCTTCTACCATGATTGTGATCTTGCCCGCGTTTCCAGCTCGTGATGTATTAGTAGTTATACCATCAGAACCACCCCTTGGATTTTTATCTGAGCCAGTTCCAATCATTGTCAGTGACCCGACACGAATGTCTATGGAACCGCCGTCACCCCCAGCTTTTGAGTCAGTCCTAGCTGTAATTTGGACTAGACCTCTCTTCGATTCAGGATTGCTGGGATCTTTGCGAGCATCAAGTAATAGGGAATGAGCTTCGATCTCAATGCTCCCGCTATTTCCTTCAGCTTCTTTTTGAGCGATACTCTCAATTTTGCTGCCATATTTAACCTCAACTGCTCCCCCAGCCAAGATCGTAACTTTTCCCCCGGTTCCCTTACCTTTATTTTGGCTCTTAATTCTGCTGTTATCAGCCAGGGTAACATTGCCATTGACCTTTAATGATATATTCCCGGCACTGCCCTTTGTTTTGGAATTACGTTGTTCTGTTTTAATGGTACCTTGCTTTTTCAGGAGTACATCCCCAGTCACATCGATGGTAATGCTTCCGCTATCACCATCTCCCCCTGTTATTGCCGAAATTCCCGGGTTTTTTCTCCTAGATTCGATCACTAGGGAGCCAGTAGTAATTTGAATGCTTCCTCCTGGTCCACCTTTTAGTTCACCTTTTTTGTCATCAGTTGTTAAGGTAAAGATTCCATGCTGATTTCCCTGATTAGAAGCAATAATCGAAACTGAGTCATCAGCGGTGATGATAATATCACCCCCTTTCTGACCATTTCCCTTAGTTGTGGTGAAGATTCCCTGTTCTCTTCGAGCCGTCTCTACTGTCAACGAGCCAGTATCGATAGTAATTTTTCCGCCTTCTCCACCTTTTTTCTTGGTCATGGTAAAGATGCCATTATCTCCTCTTCGGCGAGAAGTAGAGCGAACCGATACTGAGTCATCAGCTGTTATACTAATATCACCACTTTTTTTTCCATTCCTCTCAGTTTTGGTAAAAATTCCTCGGTCTTTCTTATTTTCGGTGTTTTCTACTTCCAAAGACTCAGCAATAATCCTAATGTCACCACCATCAACATTGCTATCTTTGGCTACGAAAGTTTCTATAGCGCTATTAGTAACTCTAACATTCCCTTTCTTGACAGCATCAGGAAAATCTAAACCCAGCTTGTTACCGTCTCTAGTCAATGCTACTTGTCCTGGTGCGCCCAATCCCGCTAACAGAATATTCCCACCTTGATTGGTGCTAATCTTACTATCTTTAACCTCAATATCACCACCAAGTAACAATAGGTTATTAACTGCCAGCTTCTCCAAGTTGGCTTGACTGGTAATATTCCCGGGAATTTGATTAAAGAAAAACACATTAGGATTAACTCTCAACAATGGCGACGGAGGCTCGGGATTAGAGGCACTAAACACTCCTTGATTCCCAAACCCAATCCCATCAGCAGTGGTGCCCACAAAGGAACCGGATACATCCAGCTTGGCTTTATCCCCAAAGAAAATCCCATTGGGATTAATCAAGAACAAATTTGCTCCACCATCGACACCCAAGGTTCCTAAAATATTGGAGTAATTCGCACCAGTTACCCGAGACAGAATATTTTCAATCCCAGCTGGATTAGCAAAATAAACTCTTTGTCCATCTGTAACATTAAATTCTAAAAAGCTATGGAACAAGTTGATATCTCGGATTGCTCCTCCTTTAATTAGATCAACAATTTTCCCATTTATCTCACCAGAGCCCAGGTCTAGCAAAGACCTTTCGGCTGGTGGTAAAGTAGTATCAGGAGTAATCTGAGCATGAGCTTGGTTTATTGGAAATGCGTACGCTCCACTAATCCCTAAACATAGCGCTAAACCTAACTGAGTGTTATACCGTTTCAATACATCTAATGCCATGGCAATGGTTTCTCCTGCTCCTGGGTCGGGGGATTTTACTTAGGCACTTAAGGTTAATCAATTTCTTGCCATCGATTACGTTAGTATTAATTAACCTAGTTTTAATTAACCTAGTAACAGCTAATCAGTTTGATTGATAATGGCTTGAGACTATTATTCTTTGTGGAAATAATAATTTAAGTTATTATACACCTATAGGTGGCAGCTATTGATGTAAAGTTTTGTTAATTCAGATTAACTAGGGCTACAGGGAATGCTGATCCAAAGCGGCTGATTAGGAGCATCCTATCACTATCCAAAATTGTTGAAATTTTCGATAGTGAATTAATTTGATAGGACTTACGCAAATCCCTCAATTTAACGCTACCTGTAGGGTGGGCAAAACCTTGCCCACCCTACCCATGGATTGTGTGCGTAAGTCCTGTTTGACTGAAGTTATTTAAAATAGCGCTATAGTTAATAGCCGCTTAATAATTAGCGCTATAGTTGCTGAATCGGATGCTTCAACGGAGCAGCTGTGGGATTGACCGTTCGCGCAGCGTCGGGCTTTGCCCGTGCATGTCACGCTACGGGATAGAAAGCAAACGGGATGCTCTTAAGGCCAAAGGCCACGCTACGCGAACAGAGCCGCTACGCGATCGCAAACACTCAGCCTGGATACTGTGATCAGTTGTTAGTTGTAATAACAACTAATACCCCATAGAGGCGGCAAGCAAGAGAAATAATGATGACTCGTAATTTACTATTAAGTTTGGGAGTGTCAGCACTAGGACTAGCTTTTACTCCCTTTGGAGCCAGTGCGTTTACGTTTGGTGGTTATCTGACTGAAACAGAGTTCCAGAACCTAGCTCCCGAGATCTCCCTGTCTGCCGAGAGTCGTTTTGGGTCTGGAACAATAGGAGGCTAGCCACTGTTGACGATTTTCTCCAAATATCTTGCAGTATCTCCAAAAATATGTTATAATTTGATTAGCAATCTAGTGTAATTGAAAACATTCTGGTTCCTTGAATTGAAGCCGAAAACCAAAGCAAACCATGATAGTGGTTGCGTTTTCTATTAAACACAGATAATTGCGCCAAGAGCGGAACAAAACCGATCTTGGCCTTGGGAGATACCCCCTGGCTGCGAGAGCAGCTTGCATTAGTGGGCTTTAATCTGCAAAGTAGATTTTGGTAGCTAAAAAGTATCGGAAACACCTTCGAGCTAGATATCCACAAGGTTAACCCTAGTGGTGTTTTTAGTGACATACTCCCACACTGACTCGTTGAGTTCAGTGTGGGCTTCTTGCCAACTCCACCTATCGGTATCGGCTTTCGCCGACGCTGCGCGAACGGATACGTAGGCTTGCTTTATTAACGATACGGGATGCCCCGACCCACCGGAATAATACAGAAAAGTTTGATTTTAAAGCACGTAGGTGGCGGTTAGCTCTTAATTTGTCTTCCCTACTACTTTCATTATAGAGGATCTCAAAACGATGAAAGATCCAGCTCCGCGATTCATCCCACACTCATGCTGCGCATTGAGGTGTGGGATGAATCGCGGTCTTAGCTAACTTAGATCAGAAAGAATTTAATTGGGTCAATGCTCAACCAGTTGATTTCTTACTGGAGTTCGATGGTATTTCTCAACTTACCTATACCGTTGGTGATGTAGTTCTTTCCTCTACAGTTACAGAGGATAACTTCTCAGATTTGTTTCTACGGACTAGTGCTCGTAAGGATAACAGCAGCATTGTACTGAGCAACTTGATGTTAACCGATAGTGCGATGTCTGCTAGTCTTCCTGACGCATCCAATGTTTGTAGTAATCCTAATGATTGCGGTTTTTTTGATGCACAGTATTTACACATCAGTAACGTTTTAGGTGCTTTCAGCCTCACTGGTCAATCAACTATGACCTGGTCAGAAGAGAATCGGCCCACACAATCTCGACTAGCGTATCAGGTTAAATTAGTGGCTGGTGAGCCCGGAGACAAGCCCCCTGTTGATGTACCAGAGCCAGCTACGATGTCTGTGTTTTCCCTAGGTGTTATTGGTTTGGTTCTAACTGGTAGTCGTCGCCGCCATCAGCTTGGAGTTCAGCAATAATTTTTTCGATCTTTTTCTTAGCATGATCTTGGCTGTACAACCTAGGAGAGAATGACTTGACAATAGCAATAAAATCCTGCATCAACTCGTCTTTAGAATTATCCACTTGGTTGACAATTTCTAACTGAATACCTAAACGAGACAGCAGAATCTCCAAGTAATTAATGCCGAATCTAGCCAAGCTGTCTTTATGCTCTACTAGTAAAATGTCGTAGCCATCAGAATTCAGAAGACTGGCTAATTGTTGACGATTATCGTTGAGTCCACTTCCTACTTCTTTGATAACTTTGACAATCGTGTAACCTTTAGCGATCGCATACTGTTGAAGACGTTGGACTTGAAGCTCAACCTCTGACTTATGCTCAGCAGAGGAGACTCGCCCATAGATAGCAACTCGTTTGGTGTTTGATGGCTGGGTTTTCTGTTGAGGGAAGTACTCAACGATGACTGAGCCACTTTCAGTTTGGAATGCTGGATGAGGCAACTTACCTGCCTTCCACCATCTCCAAGCCGTCTGGTAGCTTACTCCCATCTGTTTGGCATAGTCCTTGAGCCGCATCTGTGCTAATTACCTCCCTTGTGAGAGATTAGCACAGATGTTTCTTTATGACTATACAACAAGAGGAATAGATAGAATGATCAACAGTAGCCAAAACAGTCTGCCCAATCAGGAAAATTGGCCATGAGTATAAAACCATTTCAAATCCGCTTTCCCTAAGGTACCGCCCTGCTGCTTTCGATCTGGATTTTGTAGGAGTATTGCTAGTCAGCTCACTGCTTAGAACAGATCCTCTTGGCTTTCATCTGTTCGGTGATGCTTATCTTCCTGTTGGTCTGGCTAGTTCTGGGAGTCGTGGTAATATACACCAATCAGGCTCAGAGTTTAGGGTAGTGGGGTTTCGGTTATCTTGATTCTTGAGGTTAGATTCGTTACCCTTGCACCGGTTACTCACTCTAACAAAATGCTAGGGGATGGTTGGCTCCGCTGCACTAAAGCGCTTCGGATTGGCTTAAACATTGGTCTATCTAAAGGCATTTCAAGGATACTGCTGTGGGCTCCCCTTGTCACTCGATTGCGCTGCACGATCATGGTGGCAACAAGGGGTGAGGTTTTTCCCGAGACTTGAGCAATTTTGCATCTACTTGATAGACTGGGGGATCCCATGAGATAATAGTAAATTGTGTTTAATTGTAATATTTGAGTTCTTAGAAAAAAAACTATGGCAAGTAAGAAAGGTGTCCGAATCGTTATTACTCTAGAATGTACGGAATGTCGCAGTAACTCCAATAAGCGTTCGGCTGGTGTTTCCCGCTATACCACTAGGAAGAATCGCCGTAACACAACATCACGTCTGGAACTGAAGAAATTTTGCCCCAATTGCAACAGGCACACAATTCACAAAGAAATCAAGTAGATTTGCTCCTTGGTCATTTGTGAATTGAATTTTTTAATTCAAAATGGACTATTGACAAAGAACAAGGACCAAAGAACAAATGACTATAATCAGTAACCAGTAACCCAAATAACCAATAACCAATCATAACCAATCATGACTTACTTTCGTAAACGTCTCTCTCCGATCAAACCCGATGAACCGATTGACTATAAAGATGTTGAGTTGCTGCGCAAGTTTATCACTGAACGGGGAAAAATCCTACCGCGCCGCATTACTAATCTAACGACTCAACAACAACGAAAGCTAACCACAGCCATTAAGCGAGCAAGGTTCTTGGCTTTGCTACCCTATATTAATAAAGAAGGTTAAGGTGAACAATCACGGTCTTCCTCTGGGATATTTCCCGTGTGAAGAATGAAATATCAAATAAGAAGGATGAAGGATGAAGTATGAGGGATGAAATGGGGTGATCGATGCCTAAGGAGCGGGATGCAGCAGTGGCCTCACGGGGATTTACCCCACTCGCGCTCTGCATTAAAACATGGTTAACTGAAAACTTGCGACCCAACCAGGAGTTACACTGACCACTGACCGCTGAGCACTGACCACTGACCACTGACAAATTCAGACTTCAGACTTCAGACTTCACACTTCAGAGTTTAGACTTGACCCCCTCGGCTGAGTTGGGCATCTCAACAACACAGGATAGACTGGGGGGAGGTGGATTTGGTAAACGCTACCCGGGTTATCAGAACTGGTGGAAAAGGGAACACTAATCGAATTTCGCTTACAAGGAGAACGCCATCTCGCCGTTGTCGATCGTCCAGAAGGCAAGAACCACTTGATTGCTTTGGATCAACGGGGGAAACTGCACAAGCTCCATCCTCGACAAGTCACCTACGCAGTGGCAGATTCTACTTATAAGCCATCAGAAATACCAGAGTTTCTCGCTCGAGTACAACCCTATCTAGACCCAGATAGCTTAGAATTAGCCTGGGAATTACTGGTGGAAGAAGGAGAGGCGGTTACCTGTGCTGACATGGCACAGTTATTATTTTCTGAGCAAAGTCCACCCCAGTGCTATGCGGCACACTGTATTCTCTTTGAAGACAAAATCTATTTTAAACAAAAAGCACAAACCTATGAACCCCGCTCCGCTAGCATGGTGGCTGAAATCAAGCATCAACTGGCAGCGGCTCAATCAAAGCACCAGGAACAAGCAGAATTCTTGAAGCGAGTACAACAAAAGCTAGGGGGTGAGGAAGTAGAGTGGCTTGATAGCGATCGCACTCGCTTTGATGCTCTAGAACGGTTCGTTACTGAACCAGATAAACCCTCTCGTGCAGTTCAGGAAACTCTGGAAGCACTAAAACGCCATCAAAACCCAGAAAATGCCTTCGATTTGTTGATAAATCTGGGTTTGTGGCGTCCTCACCAAAAGTACTTGCTGCGTCATAAAATCCCAACTCAATTTCGTCGTGAGGTACTCGAATTGACCCAGCAATACCTGGCAAATCCTCCTACTGACCCAGATTCAGATCGTTTGGATTTAACTCATCTGAAACTCTACACCATAGATGATGAAAGTACCCAAGAAATAGATGATGGGTTGAGTATAGAAGATCTAGAGGATGGCACTCAGCGTCTGTGGATTCACATCGCTGACCCAACCCGCTTGGTAATGCCAGGGGATAACCTTGACCTAGAAGCACGACGGCGTAGTACTACCATATATCTACCCACAGGCATGATTCCCATGTTCCCATCGGAACTGGCAACTGGTCCGATGAGTTTAGTTCAAGGTAAAGTCTGTGGGGCACTCAGTTTTGGCGTGATCTTGGATGAAGATGGTGCCATCTATGACTATCAGATTCACCCCAGCCTGATTAAACCTACCTATCGCCTGACTTATGAAGATGTAGATGAAATGTTGCAGTTAGGGGTACAGGCAGAAACAGAACTGTTTGCGATCGCTAACTCGGCTGTGCGTCGGCAAAAGTGGCGCAAGTCTCAAGGGGCGATTAGTATCCATATGCCAGAGTCGGTAATCAAGGTGGGAAATGATGAGCAAATTACCATTGAGGTGTTAGAAGATTCACCATCACGGCAAATGGTGGCAGAAATGATGATTCTGGCAGGTGAAGTGGCTGGACGCTATGGTCAACTGCATCAAATTCCCCTACCATTCCGAGGACAACCCCAACCAGAACTTCCTTCCCAAGAAGAACTGCTGCTATTGCCAGCGGGTCCAGTGCGGTTCTGTGCCATGCGTCGGTGTATGCCTAGAAGTGAAATGAGCATTACCCCAACACGCCACGCTAGTTTGGCTTTGGAAACTTACACCCAGGTAACCTCTCCGATCCGCCGCTACACTGACTTAATGACTCATTTCCAGCTGAAAGCTCATCTACGGGGTGACCCCCTACCCTTTGAAGCTGAACATTTGCTCGAAACGATGCAGAGTGTAACCAGAACAGCTAAGGACGCTAGTGAAGTAGAACGTGATACCAACAAATATTGGGGATTGGAATATTTACGGCGTCACCCAGATCAGGTTTGGCAAGTATTAGTACTCAGTTGGTGGCGAGAAAACGAGAATAAGGGCAACATTCTCCTAGAAGAGTTAGGTCTAGAATTGCCCATGCGTTTCCAGCGTTCGGTTCAATTAGGCGATCGCTTACACGTCAAAGTCAGTCACGCTGATCCCCGTAAAGAAGTTATTCATTTTCAAGAACTAGCGAACTCAGAGGCTCAGCTTGCTTTTAACTCAAAGCTAGAAGATGGCTCAGCTTCTGCTGTCAACAGGTTCGCGTAAATCCCTTTTCTTTTCTAAGGCTTGGATGTAAGCAGTTAATGATGTCAAGAAACATAATATAGTGTTATTTAACAATGTTATTGAATAGTGTTATTTAATTATGTCCACCTACTTACCAGTTGGATATACACTCCGATTGTAAAACTAGAAAGCTTGCTTTGATGTCTCGACATAAGTACAAGAGATTAAAACACCAAATCACCTCAGTACCCAGCCGTTGGTACTTCTGCCTATCTTTGGCTATTACCATGCTGCTGGGATGGGTTGGTGTAGCAGCAGCACAAGATAGTAACACGAATAATTTCACTAACCTGTCTACTATCTGGTTGTTAGTTTCATCTTTTCTAGTCTTTTTTATGAATGCTGGCTTTGCCATGTTAGAAGCCGGGTTATGTAGACGGAGAAATGCGACTAATGTCTTGGCTAAAAATTTAATAGTTTTCTGTATATCAGCCTTAGCATTTTGGCTAGTTGGCTTTGGCTTAATGTTTGGTGATGGCATCACTTACAGTTGTGTTCCAGGAGAAAATACTAGTTTAAGTTTAGTGGGTCAAAAGGGGTTGTTTTTTAATCTTCCCTTTCCCCAATTTGGAAATCTGGGTTTTCCAGAATCAGGATTTAATTGTCTCAATAAAGATTGGTCTAATCACTCCTTTGCGGCTCTATTTTTATTTCAGTTAGTCTTTGCTGGAACTGCAGCCACTATTGTTTCAGGAGCTGTTGCTGAACGGGTTAAATTCTGGGCATTTCTGCTATTTAGTTTTTTCCTGGTTGGTTTTATCTATCCCCTAACGGGTCACTGGGTTTGGGGACACTATGGTTGGCTAGCCAAGGCGCTAAAATTTCAGGATTTTGCCGGTTCAACTGTAGTCCATAGTGTTGGTGGTATGGCTGGCTTGGTAGGGGCTTGGCTACTAAAGCCACGACAAGGTCGTTTTGGCTACAATTTAAGAACAGATAGATATGAAGGTCTCGAAACTGAAAAGTTCTCTTCCGATAATCTGGGTTTAGCCACTTTAGGCTGCTTAATTCTTTGGCTGGGCTGGTTTGGCTTTAATGGTGGCTCAGCAAAGGATCTCGATTATGTAGCCAATACCATCACAACTACCATGATGGCAGCAGCAGCTGGTGGAATATCCAGCGTATTTTTTAGTCCAATTATCCTGGGAAAACCCAGTCTAGCCTCAATTATCAATGGTATTTTAGGTGGGTTGGTAGGAATTACAGCTTCAGCTGCTTTTGTAGATATCAGAAGTGCATTTATAATTGGCTCAATCAGCGGTATTTTTGTCCTTTTAGGGGAATATTTTTTACAAGTTTGGAAAATTGATGACCCCGTTGGTTCGGTTCCTGTTCACCTTTTCTGTGGATTTTGGGGAACCATTGCCTTAGGAATCTTTAGTAGCAATAGTTCTCTGTTGTACTCAGAACTTGATGTATATGACGATCCATTATTACAAGTGTTGTGTCAGTTCTTAGGCTGGCTGATTATTATCATTGTAACAGCTCTATTGAGTTTAGTAGGTTGGCTATTAGTTAGCCTAATTTTATATTATGCAAGCCAGATCAATGAGCGGATTAGCGGCAAACAACGCCATTGGAAACAATTCCGTGAAACCCAATATTTTAAATTAGGAGAATTTATCTTAACTATTTTTGAAATTGCTCGTCGAGGGATAAGAGTATCTTTGGAAGAAGAAATCAGTGGTAGCGATGGAGTTTTTTATAATCCTTAGACTCTGGATTATCAGTAAATAAGTAGGGTTTGCTGAAAAAGTCTTTTGGTATTGGTAGGAGTCAGGAGTTAGGAGTCAGGAGTTAGGAGAAATCGGAATTATATAGGAGGTAGGAGGAAGAATTCTCCCTTGATTTTTCTGCCCTTGTCTGCCCAAAATCCTAACTTTTTGAGCTTTTTGGACCGAAAAGCTGGCACTTTTTTCGACCAGAAAATGCTAAAACCTTTATCTGTCAATGCTTTGAGAGTTAATCAGCAAGCCCTAAGTAAATAGCTAAGTCTTGAAAAGTAGGAAATCACAGAAAGTTATCTTGACTAAAAATATCTAGAATATTAACTTATATTAATTAGTTAGTTAAATGCTTGCTAAAAATCCATACATTTCCTATTCCCTGTTCCCTGTTCCCTGTTTTCAATTTAACAATTGATTAGCCCAAATATTTAGAAGCGGGACAATCATATTTCATTAGATAGTTTTTCAACCAATTAGCATAATTTTCATTATTCCGACCCCATCGACGGAAAAAACGTGGAAGAGATTTTTGTCTAAACTGGTAGTAACGCTGTGATACTTGACAAAGATTTATAGTAGCTTGCTTGAATTCACCTTGACTAGCCAGCTCTTCTATAGCATAGGAAAACTGCAATTGATCTAACATTGACTGACATAGCTTAGGAAAAGCACTATTTTGACTCTTTATCTTTCTAAGTTGCTCGATTTGTTCTTTTCTGTTAGTAAATTGACGTCTGCATATGTCCTCAGAAGCAAGGTTTTTTAGTTGATCGTCTGCTCTTCTAGAACTAGTACACTGAAATACGCCAAAGGTAATGACTAGAAACAATGCGATCAAGCCACCCCAAAAGCTAATAGGTGATGGGATTCTGCTAGCTGATGGGGTAGACAAGGTTGTGACTTGGTCTGGCTCTAAAGGTACTACAGTTAATCGGTTGGGATTGTCAGTTGTTAGATCTCGGTGTTTGGAATAGTCAGTTGTTGGATCTCGGTGTTTGGGCTCGTCAGTTGTTAGATCTTGGTCTTGAGTAACTGGGGTGATTGGTAGGTTAGGAAAAGCGATGGCGATGGCTTCATCAATAGCGTCTGTGGTCAGCTCAGATGCCAGCCAAAAGTCTGTACTGGTCAACTGTGCTAACTCTTGAGCTACCCAGCTGTGATTAAAAACAGCCTCATAAATACGGTTAGAAACTTTGAGATTTCCCCCCTGGTTAATCACCACACCGGAGTTGAGCAACACTTTTTGTTCCCAACTGTCATTTGCCATCATGACTCCCTGCAAAATTTTCTGATACAGGCGTAGGAATTGTTCTTCGAGCAAGAAACTACGAATATCTTGCAGAAGTTCAGCGGCTTCCTGAGTTTCCCAATTTTCAACGAAGTGAGTTTTGACGAGTTCTTCGACTTTAAGAGCTTCATCACCAACAGGGATGGGAGATTTAGAGTCAAGGATAACTTGACAAAGCTTCTGGGTCAAAAAAGGCTGAGAGCCAGTCCATGCCAGTACCTCGTCTAACACAACATCAGGGTTGCTCAGATGCTCAGCCAATGCGGGTTTGAATGGTTCGAGGATTTTAGCCACCTCAGGTTTATCCTGCTCAGAAGTCATTTAATTCCTTGTGTATTCCAGACTATTTTTCCTTCAAACATATTTTGTGATAGTCTTAAATTTTCGATCAAGATTAACAAGGAATTTTTATGACCTACAAGGCAGGTTATCGGTAAGATATGGGGTGTAAACTACATGTCCACTACATGTCCACTACATGTCCATTACATCCAACCCCTCTGATGGCATAACCTTTCCCCCATAGGACTTAACTACATCTTCAAACAAGGGCATATCATCCTTTGGGATTTCCACTACTACTACCATTTTGGCATATTCCTCTGCTCCTTCTTCCTTGTATTCTATTTGCTCGAAGGGCAGGTCTGTTGTCCAATCGTCTAAATTGGTATTAATCATAGGGATGTTGGGCAACAGTTCTTCAACTGGGATAGCGCGAGGTTTAAAAGGTAGATCGACGCAAAATCGAGGCAGTGCCTGATGAGAAAAATTAACGAAATCCACGGGATTGATAAACACGACTGAAACTTGGACTTTCATAATCTATGCTATGGTATTCAATCTATTGACACTGACTTGAATTAATACATCATAGCAAAGATGAGCAGTAAGCTTACCCCCGGCTGTTGGCATAGCCTACAGCCAGGCATAGCACGGGGGCTTTCGCCCAGGCAACAGGCGCGTTGGTTTTCAGTAGCCCTAGCTAACAAACGCGCTTAGACTCCCAATTAATTGAGCCTAAGGGTTAAGGGCTGAATCTCTAGGTCGGCTTACTCTACGAAAACCCGTAGCTTTTACAACCGAGTCAATTCCCGGATGGCTCCATTGAGAATTGAGAATTGAGAATTGAGAATTGAGAATTTAAAATTGGTATTTCTTGATTCTTGATTCTTCAACATTGATCCGATTTACGTATCACTCGCAGATACTAACCTACTGGCCTAGCCGTTTTCTCCGGAGCTAAGAGTGCCTTGGCTAATTTCCACCTATATCTATTATACTTTACTGCGCTTAAAACCGCGCTTGCGCTTGATCCCGGCTCACTTTGTGACATGGCTTCCGCGTCCTTTGTTTTTTACGTGAGACGGCCTGTGACTTCCAGTAATCCCAAATCTGGGTCTAATACCCCCGTTAACCAAACTGGTAATATGAACAGTATGTTGTATCGTAATGACTCAATTTAGGAATTGATGCCTGGTGAATAAAGATGTATCAAGGGGTTTGGTTTACGAGTTCCAGCCTCATCAGATTATTTGCTTAGAGCATGACAATACTCGTTTATACGCTGAAGTCATCGAATTTGTGTCATCCCGACAAATGTGTTGGGTGCGTTCTATGATATTGGTGACCTTAGAGGATAGTCAAGAGCCTTTGGCAGTGGGAACCTCTGAACACCTCACTCTTTACGATCTACGCTCTGGACCGGATTTACTTTGGCCAGCGAGTTTATTACGACTAGCCTTAGATACTGAAGTAATTCCTCTGTTGATTCAGTTAGATGACCCAGATGTCAATGTAGAAAGTGACCCTGCTGCTCGCGAGCAACTAAGTTATTTTATCTGTGCAGTTTGGCAAGCTTATCCGGACAAGTTCTAAGTTTTGTTAAGAGTTAATCGGTAATAGGACTTTGCCAACTCCATGGTGATCTGATCACGACTTAAGCAGTAGCAAGTCAGAACCCTTAGGAGAGTAAACTAAAGTTGTAGGGGTTTTGCCATATGTAGCTGTCAGAGCTTGCCGCAACCCTAAAAGTTATGGCTAAAAGTCATGGACTAGTTACCAAGCCTCCAATCTTGTCTAGCCTTAGTTTATAACCACTGTTTCTAGTGACTCGGAACGAGCTGTACACGACCAGCATCCATCTCAGACATTAATAATTCCAATGCTTCGTAATCCACATCAGAGATGTAACCGGTTTGAGTTAGTTCGTAGTTAATTGCATTTTCTATATCAGGAGTCAATTTCCTAATATAGAGGGCTTTTTCTACTAGTTGACGAATAACAAATGTAGTTTTCACAATCACTTACCCACAATTCCATATAAATTTATTGTCTTCTGAAACTACTAACCACTCTAGTGATTTTTATCTTGTTGGTATGTGATCTAAATCACTGATGAGGTGGATTTGTACTCTCTCACATATATATTATAAGCCTTTTTGACTTAACTCAGAAAGCTTAACCTGAACCTAAGAAGGTATGCCGTTTGAAGGCTTAGAGGTATTGAAGTTGAGGCAGTTATAAGCAAATACTGCTTAGTACTACTTGCCTCTACACCCTAGTTAACGTTATACTTCCCTAAAGCTAAACATTTGGCTCAAGCCTATAAAAAAAAGTCTTATATTTTTATTTCAGGGCAGCTCTATTGATTTAACGTAACAAAAATTATTAAAATTTAATCCCTACCTATAGGCATGAACTGAGCCATGCTCATAGCAACTTAGACCATCGGAAATGAAAAATAAATAAATTACTTAACTGTAAAGAAAGTAATATATGATACATTTTGATGGTAAGTTTTATGAAGATTTTAAAAACCATTAGCCATCTGTAAAGATTCGGCAAAGTCTCTCACAAGTGGTATGGAATTATAAAAATTCCATACTATCTTCTATATATTCTCTAAAAAATTTTATTGGATTTGACCCAGTGAGGAGTCTACTCATGACACAGGCGACCCTAAGTGCAAAATTACGAATTATTCAACCTTCCGGTCATATTAACGCCTCCAATGCAGTTGAGTTTAAAAGTCAGTTGACAGAAGCTGTGGTGGCTGGTGAGGATTCGGCTTTGTTGGTTGATATGCATCAGTTAGAGTCACTCGACAGTGCTGGCTTAATGGCCTTAATTCATGGTCTGAAGCTAGCAAGACGTCTAGAGAGGCCCTTTGGTCTTTGCTCCGTAGCTCCTTCAATTCGCATTATGCTGGAGCTAACTAAATTAGATGGAGTGTTTGAGATTTTTGACAGTCATGATGCTTTTGCTACAGCCCTCTAGGGGGTTGGAGTAGGTTGGGAAGCTAACTCCATGGCTATGAGTACAGCAAAATCCTAGGAAATCCAAGGAAGATTAAGTGCTTAAACCGATGACGATGGGAGGAGATAGGGAAATGCTAGTCAAGAAATCTGGTGGTTCTCTACTCCCTCACTTCATCACCTTTATCCCCCTATCTCTAGCCTGAGTACTGATAAAATGAAAGGTGGATCAGGGCTAACTGCATTGAAAGCAGTAATAAAGTTTCTATGGCAATCACTGTAGAGGAAATATTAACACCAGACATCAACAGACCTGCCCGTTACTTAGGTAACGAGTTGGGAGCAGTCCATAAACCTTGGGAAGAAGCTGACGTACGCTGGGTATTGACTTATCCAGAAGTCTATGAAGTGGGCGCTTCTAACTTAGGGCATATCATCCTCTACAATATATTGAATTCTCAACCTAGGCAGTTATGCGATCGCGCCTATCTACCCGCCCCAGACTTGGCAGCTAAATTACGTTCCACTCAAACCCCTCTGTTTGCTGTAGAGAATCGGCGACCTCTGAAAGATTTTGATATTATTGGCTTTAGCCTTAGCTATGAATTAGGGGCAACCAACATCTTGGAAATGTTGGATTTGGCAGGAATTCCCCTGACCTGGAAAGACCGTGCTGAGTTTGATATATCGGAAATCCCCCTAATTTTTGCAGGTGGACAAACGGCGACATCGAATCCTGAACCCTATGCTGATTTCTTAGATTTTGTTGATCTTGGCGATGGGGAAGAATTGTTGCCAGAGATTGGCTTAGTAATCGAAGAGGGCAAAGCAGCTGGCTTAAGTCGAGAAGCGTTACTCCTGGATTTGGCTCAGATACCAGGGGTGTATGTCCCCCAATTCTATGATATGACTGAGGATGGCTCAGTTAAACCCAACCGCCCTGATGTGCCGAAGCGGATTTTGCGGCGTGTGGCTACACCGATGCCTGCCTATGCTATTGGACTAGTACCCTATATCCAAACGGTTCATGACCGACTCAAGATCGAAGTGCGACGGGGCTGTACTCGGGGTTGTCGCTTCTGCCAACCTGGGATGCTGACTCGACCAGCGCGGGATGTGGAACCGGAACAAGTGGTGGAAGCTATTGAACAAGGGATGCGTGCTACAGGGTATAACGAGTTTTCTCTTCTATCCCTGAGTTGTTCGGATTATCTGGCTCTACCAGCGGTGGGGATGGAAATCAAAAATCGTCTTAAGGATCAGAACATTTCCCTGTCTCTACCGAGTCAGCGGGTAGACCGCTTTGATGAAAATATTGCCAATATCCTAGGGGGAAATCGGCAGAGTGGCTTGACCTTTGCCCCAGAAGCAGGAACTCAGCGGATGCGGGATATTGTTAATAAGGGACTGACTAATGAAGAATTGCTCAGGGGAGTAAAGACGGCATTTGAGCAAGGCTGGGAGAAAGTCAAGCTCTATTTTATGATTGGTTTGCCTGGTGAAACGGATGTGGATGTGTTGGGGATTGCGGAAACGGTGCGTTGGTTGCAGCAGGAGTGCCGTGCTAAAGGCAGAAAAACCCTTAAGTTTAACATAACTGTTTCTAATTTTACCCCAAAACCTCACACCCCATTCCAGTGGCATTCCGTATCGACTTCGGAGTTTAAACGCAAGCAGGAATTGCTCAAACAAGTATTTGGTCAGATCAGGGGGGTGAAGGTTAATTACACCGATGTTCGGATTTCCGCCATGGAAGATTTCGTGGGACGGGGTGACAGACGATTAAGTGCGGTGGTGCGCCGTGCTTGGGAATTGGGGGCAGGGATGGATGCCTGGATGGAAAGCTTGGATCGGGCATTTGGTGCTTGGGAAAATGCGATCGCTTCATCAGGTCTGACCTGGAAATATCGCCAAGTAGAAAGTGGCGAATGGAACGTGATGACTGGTGTAGAAGAGTTGCAAGTTGAAAGGTTGAAAGTTGAAAGTTCAGAGCAACCAGCTAACCTACAACCAACTAACCTTGGCCAAAAGGCCACGCTACGCGAACAACCGTCTAACCTTGGCCAAAAGGCCACGCTACGCGAACAACCTTCAACCCTTCAACCTTCAACCCTTCAACCTTCAACCCTTCAACCTTCAACCCTTCAACCTTCAACCCTTAACGCCCTTGATGCTCCCTTGCCTTGGGATCATATTGATACGGGAATTGATAAGAATTGGCTCAAGGAAGATTTACAACGGGCCTTAGATGCAGCAACGGTACCGGATTGTTCCTTTGATGGGTGTTCTCACTGTGGTGTATGTGGGATTGATTTTGGTCATAATGTGGTGATTGAACCGCCACAGATTCCGCAATTTGCTGGTCACTTTAAACCCAATACTAATAAGGATCAGCGGCTGCGGGTTTGGTTTGGTAAGTTGGGGGATATGACCTTGTTGGGTCATCTGGATTTGGCAAGTCTGTTTGAGAGAGCAGTAAGACGGGCGTCACTACCAATTCGCTATAGTGGGGGGTTTCGGGCTAATGCTCGGATTATGATTGCTAATGCATTGCCCTTGGGAGCGTCTAGTAGTGGGGAGATTGTGGAGTTTGAGTTAACTGAGAAAATCCCAGTTGAGGAGTTTAGGGAAAGGCTGGTGTCTGAGTTGCCTAAAGAGATTCCGGTGTATGGGGTTGAAGCAGTGGATTTGAAGCAACCTGCTGGAACTCAGCTGTTGGAAAAGGCTGAGTATTTGATTCGAGTTGAGGTAATGTCATCGGCGTCTTGGGAAGAGTGGCAGGGTTGGATTGAAGCAATTAAGGGTAGTAAGGAAATTTGGTGGGAGCGGTTTACCAAGTCGGGTAAGAAGCAGTTGGTGAATTTATGCGATCGCTTATTTGAGTTCGAGGTGATGGAACCCCAAAAACCTAAAGATGGTGAAGAGGAGGTTGCGGAGTCTGGGGTGGTTTTGCGGTATGTCGGGAGTTGTTTGAATGATGGCACCATGTTGCGACCAGAGCATATTATTTATATGTTGGACCAGGTGGCGCAGCAGGAGTTTCGTTTGTTGCATGTTCATCGGCAACGGTTGATTCTGCGCAATTGATAAATTTGGCGTTGCTTAATTAAGGGATGATTTGCCTCAAAAGCGATAGTTCATGGTTTCATAATTAATTTTCTAAGCCATTTGTCGAGCCATCAAATTGGCAAATAACCCTTCCTGATTAAGCAGTTCCTCAAAGGTTCCCTGCTGTACCACTCTCCCAGCTTCCAGGACATAAATACGGTCTGCGTTACGGATAGTGCTGAGGCGGTGGGCAATTACGATCCGAGTCACTCGCAATTCGTCAATACTTTCACTAACAATGCTTTGGGTGCGGTTATCTAAAGCACTGGTAGCTTCATCGAATATCAATAGTCTTGGTTTTAAGACTAAGGCACGGGCAATTAATAGCCGTTGTCGCTGTCCACCAGAAAGATTGGTACCGCCTTCAGAAATAACGGTGTGCATCCCCATGGGCATGGCTTGAATATCATCAGCAAACCCTGCCATGTTTGCAGCTTCCCAGGCTTCATCCATGGTAACTAAAGCACCACTGGCAATGTTATCGAACATAGAAGCACTATTAATTCGACCGTTTTGTAGCACTACTCCTAGTTGCCGACGCACAGCTGATATATCTAGTCCAGATAAGTCTTGACCATCGTAGTAAATGGTGCCATTTTCAGAGGTTTCAAACCCCAACAGTAATCGGATAATCGTGGATTTGCCACTACCAGATGGACCGACTAAAGCAATAAATTCTCCAGGGTTTGCCTGAATAGTAATATTCTCTAAAATCAAAGGACTATCCTTTCGGTAGCGGAAGCTGACATGATCTAATTTAAGTTGCCCCGAAAGCCGTCCTGGATCCGCTTTGCTTAAGTCTAGTTCCGGTGTAGCTTCTAAAATCGGTTGAGTTCGTTCCCATAAAATACCTATTTCTAAGATATTAATTAGGGTATTGCTTAAATCAGTTGCGCCAGTGATAAAGGTTCCAAAAGCAGTATTGAAGGCTAGGAACGTACCAGTAGATAAACCTTGCCCAGATTGTGATTTGGTAATGGATTGAACAGCCACGGCGAAGATAATCATTTGGCTGAGGGTAGGAAGGATGGTATTGAATACGTTCAGTAAGTCTTCAATTAACTGGGTACTCAGCACCAGCTTAATTTGCTGAGTATAGTATTTAGCCCAGTAGGCAAATGCCCGATTTTCTGCCCCTGCTACCCGGAGTTTAGAAACACCACCAATTAGCTGCACCGTCAGTCCAAAGATTTTTCCTGCTAGCTGTTGCAAGGGTCTTAGCTTACGCCTGGTTAAAATACCAGAAGTAGTGGTCACAATGATTGCAGTTAATGCCACTCCCAACGGGACTAAGGCTAATTGGGCATCGTAGATGAACAGCAAACCCAAATTTAAGAGAGAGAAAAAACTGGTGAATAGGGTTTGCATCACTGTGCCACTCAGTCGGTTACGGATCTCAGAAATTGCTGAAGCCCGGGATATTAGGTCTCCAGTGGAATATTGCTGAAAAAAAGAAATTCTTAGGTTTAATAATCGGTCCCAAACAGCGGCTTGGCTGGTAGCTTCGCTAATCGTTTGTAATCTCAAGGTGGCAAGCCCTTGAGCCACTTGAAAGATGGCACTACCAAAGCTAGCTGCTAACAGTCCTAACCCTACCTGTCCTAATAATCCCCGGTCAGCATCGGGAATAGCATTGTCAATCAGAATGGCAGTGGCTTGGGGAGTGACCATTCCCAACACAGCAGCGGCGACTCCTGTCAACATCAGGGTGATTAACTCTTTGCTACGACCTCTAAGGGTAAACTGGAGTAAGTCTAGGGCTTTAATTGCTTGATCGGGGAATGACCGATAAAACATATAAGCCATGGGAGCAACGAAACTAGCATTATTGCCATTGACTGGGACACGCTTTCCCGATTCTGGGTCTAGGACCTCATACTCACCCACCCCTATTGGTAGCAGTGCCACAGGTCGATTATCCTCTCGGGTGTAGGCTAATAGAGGCCCATTGTCCTTCTTCCACCAGTAGTCACGCAGAATCACTCGCCGGATCCGAATGCGGGAAGCACGAGCGATCGCTTCTATGGGTTTTCGGACTCGATTGAGGTCTTCTGACTGGGCGGGGGGGTTAATTTGAATCCCCATCGCCCGTCCTACAGCACCAGCGGCAATTAACAGGGGGGTTCCCTGTTGAAAACTCTCTTTTAACTGGGGCTTGATCACAGATGCTAGTTCTGCAATCGCTTCCGTGGTAACTTGGTGATTGAGGCGTTCCCGTTCTTGGAACTGAGTCAGTTTTTGAGCTGATTCTGTCTGTTCGAGTTTAGCCAGGTAGTGGTAGAGGTTACTGTATAGCTGATCCAGATGGGACTGTAGGGACTCCCAACTGTAAACTGCTGAGGTATCTAATACCGTAGACGGAGTAACCACACCAGGGAAGATGGAAAATCCCTCAATCCATTTCTCGGTCAACGTAATGATGTCCTGGGAAATCCGGGTGGCTGTTTTACCCTTACTATTCCCTTCTAGTTCTATTTCTCTAGTGGTTAACTGAGAAACTGTTGCTTCTTCAATTGCCACAGCTAGAATGCTGTAGGGCTTGTCTTGGGCATTCGCCCCCATCCCAAACAAAGCCTCACCCACTCCCAGGCTGAATAGATAACGGCGTCGCCCCTCTAGAACACCATCGTTACGCTCAACGGCAAATATAGCAATAGAACCGGACTTAATCAGCCAAAGCTTCTTTAGCTCATCCAACAGTAGGGGACGATTCCCTTTCACTACCAATTGAGGATTACCGGTTACAGAATCCACAAATCTCTCTTCTATTGATGGGATCCCATGACCAAGGGGTAAATCTAAGCCAAAGGATGCGATTAGCCCGAAGGGCGTTGGCTAGCGAACGCACTAGTCAAAGGATGCGATTAGCCCGAAGGGCGTTGGCTAGCGAACGCACTCACCGAGTCTAACACTATCAGCCTAAGACCTAACACCCAAAACCTAACTGCTATTCAGGGTGATCTCTAATTGACAAAAGCGAGCAGAAAAATACGATAGAGATAAACAGGAGTAGTGGGATAGAGCTAAGGAAAAAAGCACAACTATAAGCCAAAGGTTGGAAAGTTAGCACAGTGACATAATTCTTAGAATTAACCCCAGAATAAGCGACATTAATAGAAATACAATTAGCCCTTGAGATGTGTTCCCACTCAGTGATACCTAAAACCTAAAACCTAATACCTAATACCTACAACCTAAAACCTACAACCTAATACCTACAACCTAATACCTACAACCTAATACCTAACTAAAAAAATGACTATTGAAGTTTTGTCCCACCTAACTGGACGAAACCTCACTCAAGACGATATAACACCGCCTGTGAGGTTTTTAGCTGCCCTAGTAACCCTTGGGATGGGAGTCATGTATGCTGATGGCGTTGTAGAGGACGAAGAGAAGCAGCTACTAGAAAAAACCATTGAGCGATTAGTACCTCCCCAGAGGGATGTCCGTCAATTGGTGCAGGGTTTACTTTCTGGACTAGAGAAGAATCCGGTTTATCAAAATCCTCAGCAGTGGTTGAAGCTAACTACTTCCCTGTCTGAGTCAGAGCGAATTTTGCTCCTTAACTTTTGCTATGCCATGTCAGCGGTAGATGGGACAATTGACCCCAATGAAAGCCAGTATTTACAGCTAGCCTCAAATTCCCTAGGCATTGATTCCCGCTACCCAATGGTGCTGGAAGCTTGGTTCAAGGGTGAGGAGTTTCGAGATCAGTCCGTTTGGGAAGAGTTGCAATCAAAGCTGCAACCAGAACAGTTTGAGGCTCTAGGTATCCGACTGGTAAATCAGCAAGTTGTTGAATACTTGTCTCGTCTGGTGGGAAGGCAACTCAGTCTGCTAGATATTACACCAACCATGATTTTTGTGGTATCATTAGTCACTATTTCCTTGGAAGTAATGTTGGCGGATGGTCAAGTGGTAGAAGAAGAAACACAGCTGCTGGCAAAAACCATTGACCGCTTAACGCCTCCCGAGGAGGATGATTTGCGTCAATTGGGGCCGTTTTTGATCGGACTTCTGCTTCGGCAAGTTCAGCGGAACCCTACTGCGTCTAATTGCCCCGAATGGTTAACTTTGACTAAGCCTCTAAGCTATGCTGAGAAGCTACTCCTGTTGTGCTTTGCTTATGATATGTCAGCGGCGGATGGGGAAATTGACCCTACTGAGCAGGACTATTTACACATAGTGGCTAAGAATCTGGGGATTGATGCTAGGTATACAGCAGTCCTGGAGGCAGGATTTAGGGATGAAGATATTCAGGATGAACAGGCTTGGGATGAGTTGCGCTCCCAGCTCCATCCGGATCAGTTTCAGTATCTAGATATGGTATTTGTAGATGCGGCTAGATATATACTCGATTGCCTGGAAGTATGTAGCTTTTGATGGAAAACTGCTGATGGTTGAAGGTTATTCAAGCCCAGGCGTCCGAAGTAGCGTAGGTTGACCGTTCACAGCCTTTCACTCTCTCCTAAAGACATGGAATTTCCAAACTCCCTAGATTTTCGTAGGATAGAATCCTGCTCCAGCCTGCTCGCCACATATGGTGCTAAGCCTGAGGAAGTTGAGGAGTTACTAGCATACAACGAAAATGTTTTTCACGACCCAGACCTCGACCCCCAGACCTTTCCTCTGGCACCAGAACCCCATGTTGCTGCCTGGGAAGGGTATCATACCCAAGCTCAAGAGGTCGGGGTGTTTGAAACATTGCGATCGCATTTGGTACAGCTACAATTTCCCATCAAGCCAGGCATCAGCCAGACTTTAGCTTACCAAGGGGCTACCCGTCGAGGCCAACCCACTATCGGGATGCTTGAGGCAACTGGACTAGCGCTAGAGCAGCCAGACTCCCTACAGCTGATTATCCATCCCAGTGCAGCTGGAGCAATTCCGGTGATCATTGCTAGCTGTCGAAAGGATTTTGTTAGCTTGGTTCAAGCATTAACCAAACACAATGAACCCCAAGCAATCCCCGACTCCATGGGGGCTGCTATGGTTGGCGGATATAACAATTGGGATAGAATTCGCCACTATCGCAGGACTTGGGAAGCTCAGCAGTCACAGCCGGTGAGTGAGGCAGCTTGGAACGCAGAATTCAAGAGAATAATTCCCCAAAAACACCTCTATCAAGACCGCTTCATAATTCTTTCTCAGGGGAACTACAGTGCGGTGTCTGCCTCTGAGATGGGAATGCCAGAAAGTCAATGGCACAAATTATCCTTAACCATTCGCCTAGAGCATGAATGTACCCACTATTTTACCCGTCGGGTATTGGGTTCGATGCGCAATAATTTACTCGATGAGTTACTTGCTGATTACCAGGGAATTGTAGCTGCTAATGATGGTTACTATCGTGCTGACTGGTTTTTAAAGTTTATGGGCTTAGAATCATTTCCGGACTATCGAGCGGGAGGGAGAGTGGAAAATTATCGGGGTGAACCGACCCTTTCTGAGGGAGCATTTAAAATTTTGCAGCGGTTGGTAAAAGATGCCGCAGAGAATTTGGAGGCATTTAATTTAGCTCACAAGAATCAGTTAGAGGGGAGGTCGAATCAAGGGAAGATAGTAATGGCGTTAACTCGTTTAAGGTTAGAAGAATTGGCGGATAAGCGACATAATTTTTTGGAGGAAATCTGGCAGAATGTTTAATGTTAACGTTAACGGTTGAAGGGTAAATGTTAAAGGTTAAATGTTGAAGGTTGAACGCGCACGCGTGGCCATTCGCGTAGCGTGGCCAATAGGCCAAGGCCAAGGTTAACCGCCACCGTTTCCACCGCCTTCCCAGATCCGCTGTTCCCTAATCCGAAGTTTCCTCTTTAACAGTTCTGAGCTAATGGGTTTGGAGTAATCACTATTATCCATTACCGATTACCTATTACCCAGTCTTACCATAATCAACAATAGTTAGTAAACCTTCTTTGACTAGACGGCGAGCTAAAACCAGTTTGGCCTTGTCACTCAGTGTACCGGGAAAAGACTTAACAGCAAATTGATGATTATCAATCACAAACCGAAGGGATGGTTCAATTTTTTTTGGTCCCCATACCTGCTTTTCAGGAAAGATAATACCAACCATATCTTGCCAATCTTCTTGATAAATAACTCGACACGCTGCAGCCGTTATTCCATCCCTTTTGCTAAGAATCGTATCTAGCTCAATTGTGTCGATTTTATCCTCGTTTTCGACCTTAATCTTATCCTGAATGAATAGGTTAACACTGAGTCGCCCTTTACTTGGGTCAGATGATAACATGTCTGGTTTTATATAACCACTGTGCAGCAAATTACTGCTGTAAGCAACTAGTCGGTTATACTTCATTGGAATAAGTTCTACCAATTCAAAGTCATGATTGGAATCAGTAACATAGTGATGATGGAACTTTGCCTGAGATTCATCATACTCTGGTAGCCGACTTACTGAAATCGATTCAAAACCAGTTGCTCTATGTCTATAAAAGGCTGTTCCTCCCCAGCACATTTCGGGTAAGGATAGATAATGAACCACAGCGACTTTTTTATCTGGAACAACTGCATCGAAATGGGGTATAGTTTGTTCAAAGGTTAATTCTTCTGGCTTCAGGGTGACCAAACTAAAATAGCCATTACCTGTGCATTCAGCATCGATTTGAATCTTAAGATGCTCTAACACTGACTTTTCTAAACCATCAATAATGGTATCCGTTTCTTCCTGATGTAGACGATGCCTTATTCCTGGATATTTACCTTTTGGAGAAGATTTGAACTGAGCCTGATTGATAGCATAGTCTCTGACACGATCAGGAAATTTAAAAAACTGATCAAAAATCAAGATACAGTTTTTTTCGTTACCAATATACTTAACAGTTAAGCTGGCTGAATCATTGACTTCAAATATAGAGGCATTAGAGGCTTGGGTTATTATTTTTTGTGCTAATAACTTTTTCAGAAACCCTTTCGGGTTATCAACTGTTTTCGGTTCCATCAACAGGCAATCCTCATTTCAAAACTTCTTTGATAAACAACCTATGCCACACCCAACCTCAGCAAAACTTGGTGCAGGAAATGAAGCAAACCCTTTTCTGTCGTCTATATTGTCATCTTTTTCTGAAACAATTGAAAACTGATCATGGTTTTTGAAGGGATGAGGAAGTGCAAGTGCCGCTTGACAGTATTGGTCAAATTCGGCTAAAAGTGGAGAATTTTCTAGCTTCTGTAGCTCAGTCTGAAAATTCCCTTTGGCAAATCGCCAAAACTCACTGTCAAAGGCGGATCCCATCCCGTAGTGCCAGCCCACAAATATAGCAGTTTTTAGCACACCGTTCAGTAAGCTGGCATTAAAGCGCCTGAAATTATTTTCATTCAGTCTTGACTTCTTTCTACCCTGCAACACATACGATACCAGCAACTTACGAAGTGGCCAGCGTGAAAAACTTTTCATGTAAGACAAGATCCAGACAATTGCTGTAGCTTCTAGAGGTTCTAAAAATAAGGCAGCATTGCCGATGCGGAAAACAGCACCATCAAAAAATGTCCGACAGGCGAAATTGGGAAATGTGAGCTGGCGCTCGCTAGCAGTACAGTGGACTCCTTCGGCATTAAGGAACTGATCAAAATCAGCTCTAACGTCACTGATACTGCTAATGTTATGGTTATAGATATAACCATAAGACGTGCGGGTGGTCAGGGGGATTGTGAAAATCCAACCGTGGGGTCGAGCGATCGCCCGGGTTGCCGATTGGTATTGGAAGCTACACTGGTCAATTGTAAGGTCAATTTTACCATCCTCAATGGCTGGCCCTCGGCGGATTAGTGCAGCATTGGTGGGAATCAAGTTTAGTTCAATATGTTCAGGACCCAAGGATTTAGGTAACCCACGAGCATCAATGGCGAAATCAACCTCCAAATTGGTATCATCCCCAAACTTGATATTGCCAACTACACCATCACTTTCAATCTCAACAACCCTCTTATGAATATGAGTTGCTGAAACATAGTCTGCTAGCAATTCCACTAATTTATCAGCAGAAATATGGTAAGCATAATCGCTTCGGATTGGATAAAAGTGATGAAAGAATTGCTGATACTGGGTTCCCCAATTTTCAAATTTAATTCCAAATTTGCGAGTTAGAAAACACCGCTGAGCTAACTCAGCATCCTTGAGATTGGTAATGTCTTGGAGCCAATACCGAAAAAATGGCGTTGTTCCCTCCCCTACACCAATGGTAGGAATGTTTGGATCAAAGATGTGATACAGCTCGAAAGCTGGAAAATATTTGGTCAAATGGGCAGCAGCGATAAAACCAGCTGTGCCACCACCAATGATTGCAATTTTCATGATCTGCTTGTAAGCAATCAGCTATTAGCTATTAGCTATCAGCTTGTAAGTAAAATTAATTACTTATTGCGATTCACCCAATTATAGTTTATAGTGTTTTTGAAAAGTTGGAAAATTTGGCGTCATCGTGAACCATGGGGCTATACTAAGAGGATATCTGAAAAGTTTTTTGATACTGAATTTTGCCCCCCTAGCCCCCCAATTCTGGGGGGAACAAGAATCAATTTGCGGTTAAAATTCCCCCAAAATTGGGGGATTTAGGGGGCTTTGATGTAGCAAATGAGACTTCTCAGACAACCTCTAACAAAGTCCGCTACCCATTAACAATTTTCCATCAACAATTCCCCTGAATACGAAGTGATTAACTAGAGAATATATCAAGACAAGATATCACTTGCCAATGGCTACTTCTTACAGCAAACTTATCCATACTACCTTAGCATCTTGCCAGCAAGGTTCCAAAAAGTCGATTCAGCTCACATCGTGGAAACCTGGCAGCGCTGTCCGTGAAAGTGCGAAAATGCTGATGGATTGCCGCTTATCCTTTATCGATAAGTTGTTCATACGCCAACATTATCTTGTTCTTCGTCAAGGTCTAGTCACTGCTCGCCAAGGTCAACTGATCAAGGCTGAGCAACACTTCACGGCGGCACAGAAATTCCTTCAATCAAACCAGTTTTCCCCTGAAGGTGATCTAATTTGCAAATCCTTCCAACAGACGGCACAAGCCTATCTCGACTATCGAAGAGGTGATTTCAACCAAGCTCGCACCCGAACCTTGGAAGCCTTAGCCATTGATACAGCCTTGGAAGAAGACTATAATTTCCATCTTCTCGGTCATTCTCATCGCCTCGAACTTGCTGGGAATCTGATACGTATTGATTCGAGGTGGATGCAATGCCAGCGTGCTCTTGAACTAGCTGGTCAACTTCTGAGTTATCTCGAAGGAGTATTAGAAGAATTACCCCTGTCAGGTTCGTGGAGTTCCGAGCAGGTTGTGCTGCTACCCGTTGAATCTGCTCTGGGGATATTCCTAGCGGTAACCAGTGAAGTGGCTCTGATGTTGGCAGGAAAAAACCGTCAGGTTGCTCGTGAGCTGTTTGAAATTATGGCTTACCCCATGGAGTTACCCGCTGATCAAAACCGTTGCCTCCACCCCCGAGTTCATACTTGGTTCTTGCTTAAACAAGCATTCGTTAAGGGCGACACTACCACCTTTCTAGAACAAGCGTCTCATTTCCTAGCTGAGGGACGTGGTGATATACCGTTACTTTGGTATGGGACTGTTGTTGATCTAGTTACCCTATGTGATCAGCTTGCTTTACCAAACTCAGAGTTAGTGAGACAGGATATTGCTAGAAATGCCGCTACATGGGAAAAGCTGCCAAAACCGTTTTTTCCTTTGCTTGGAGTCCTTGAAAAAAGCAACAGTTACAACAAATTGAAATCATGCTCCCACCCGTAAAATCACAAAAAGCGGTCTACGATGTTGTCATTGTTGGTGGTGGACTTGCTGGCTTAACAGCAGGGTACCTGTTAAAGGATTTAAACATATTAGTACTTGAAAAAGAAGCCCAAGCTGGTGGACGGATACTTAGCCATTCTGCCGATGGTATCCCTTACGATCTCGGTGCTGTCTTTGCCTACAATCCAGGCAGCTTGCCTTTCGAGGTGAACTCTTCTGGTCTGATTCGTGAAAGTGAACAGATTGGCATTTTCTATGGTGGTCAAGTTCATTATGGCTCTAGCCCCATAGATTGCCTTAAAAAGTTAGATCTGGAGCCACACTATTTGCAGCAACTTGATAACTTTCAGGTTCACCCAGCACAAAAAACAGCACGATTATCGGATAAATTATATACCCTCCTAAATGCTTTTTTTCAGGTGATTCATCCTGGAGATATATGGGACTATTTACCTTCGCTGCAACAGGATGCCTTGAGAAAGTTTTCAACTGATCACTACGAGACTAGTAATGGAGATTTGATTGAACAGTTTCAGAGCCACCTTGGGTCACTACTTAATTTAAATACCCAAGTTATTGAAATTATCGACAAGCAAAGCTGTGTTCAACTTATTATTGAGACCGCCGATGACATTGAGACACTATGGGCAAAAACGGTTATCTTAACAACCCCTGCTCCTATCGCCTTATCCCTGCTTAAATCCATACAAGAGCCTTGCCAGTCTTTTTTACAATCTGTTCAGTATGGTAGAGGCACTGTCGTTGCTATTGGTTTTAAAAACCTTGAATTAACCAGTTTTGCTTATCTCGTAACGCCAGATTTGCCTAGTGCTACAATTATCCAACATAATATCCAACATAATAGCAATAAGGTGTTGCTTGTCTACTATGTTGGAGAAGTATCAGCCCAATTGCAGGCTATCCCAAACCAACAAATTATTCAGCAAACCTTAGGAATTTTGCAGCAACTAGGAATTGGTGATATCTCTGAGGATAAAGTGCTGTTTACCGATGTACATCATTGGCCAATGGTAGGTACTATTATCTCTGAAGACAGCTATGGGCAATGGAAGCAACAACTATCTCATCCATCTAGACGAGTGTGGTTAGCTGGAGATTATGTTTTTGCCAATACTGAACAAATCATTCCCTATGGTATGCAAGCCGCAATTCTCTCAGGTAAACAGGTGGTCAAGAAGGTCAAGCAATATCTAAATAAGGAATTTTTCGCAGAGCTTATAACCAAAAAAACGCCATCAGAACAGTTTAAGTCAAACTTTTTGATTGACACATCTATCTATCAGCTTTCATCAGATAAACCCGTTTTCCTAGAGAACAAAGAAGAAGGCAACATTGCTTTTTATGGTCTGATCCTACAAGCACACCCTGATAAAACCCTTCAAACTTATCTCCTGAACCAGGCTACAACAGAGCATCTCTGGGAATATCAAATCGACTATGGCATCACGGCAGATGATAGTGCTTTGGTAATTGAAGGGCTGATGGAAACTGGTGTATCTGATCAGGTGTTAATGCCTAGTCTCAAGAAACTAGTTGAATGTTTTTATGATTCAGAGCAAGGAGCTTTTCGCACGATACGTAAACAAGGGCGTGCAGTCTATTGGCAATTCGATGGAGTAAATACCCAACTTGAGCAGTTGCATCAATAGATGATCCTTGCCAATAGG
>NZ_JAAHIG010000082.1:0-28916 GCF_010692305.1 Moorena sp. SIO4G3
TGTAACGGTGCCACGACGTAGCATCAGAATGAATTGGGCGATAGTTTGGGTGGAACGCTGACGGTTAGATGGTTGTTGGTTCGTTTGGCTCGAATCATTCACCTTCAACTCTTTTCCCAGGCGTCCATTCACTTCCCAGTAGTGTTGAGCAGTTTCCATCAGTTCCCGCAGTGCTGCTAGCTGTTCATAGGCGAGATTAGAGCCATGCCACAAAAATTTCTGAATGGCGCGGTCGAAAACTACCAAGCAAGAAGGAATCAGACCCTGTTGTTGTTGCTCCCGCTGTAGTTCTAACCATTGGAAAATCTCTGAGTAGGCAGTTGTTGCCTGATGCCCTAACCTATCCCAGCGAGGAAACGACTCCACTGGTAATAGGCGAGGTTGCTCAGGATCAGGAGCATAGCAGTGATCCGCTAATAAACCAGCACGGACAGGATCAATTAGGGTTGCCGGTTGCAGATTTGAACTTTCAACCTTCAACTCCTGTACTTGTGGTTGGCTACTGAGTACTACCAGCATTTGTGCGATCGCATCTCGATTCACTAACCGTCCCAAGCCAGGATAAACTAGCGCTAGTAGAGTTAGTAATCCCTGAATCATCGGTGAGCTAATTAATGGGCGCTGGTCGTTGAGGGGTTCTACAGCAATGCCAAAGTTAGTCAGGATTTCCGTTAAGGTGTAGCGTGCGATCGCATCTAGACCTGGAGCAATGATTGCTATTTCACCAGGCTGCACTTGCCCAGACTTGACAGCTTGACTAATCACCCCAGCCGTTTGCTGCAACAGTTGAGCGCGGGAGGTGGTTTGAATCGATTGGATAGACTCAGGTAGACCCTCAATAAACATGGAATTAGTAATTAATTCCACTACTGTGTTTGCCAATTCAACGGGCATTGCATCAATAGATAAATCCGGTAAGATTTCCACCAGGCAACGGGATGCCAAATCCGCTAGATAATTCGGGTCAGCATTAAGACCCAAGCGTACCTGTCCATTAGGATTAAAGCTAAAAGCTCCCACAGCCCCTTGATTGAGTAGAGTCTCAAATAAATCCCGAGCGATCGCAGGATAGTCATCCACATCATCCGCCAGCACTGCCTGATACCGCTGCTGCAAATACTGCTGATAAGTGGGGTCTGGCAACAAATACCGCCAATACAGTTCAGCAATAATCCCGTAGGTTAAGAATCCCCTTTCTAGACACCAGCTTCGCCACTCTAGCAACAGCTTTCCCACCGTTGACCAAAGTTCCGGGTTTCCTTCCTCCTCTGGTATTCCTTCAGTTAATATGTGGGGAATGTCTTCAACAGGTATCCCACTCACTGCTGCTAATTGTAACAAGTCCAGGAGGCGGCGCACTCTAGTGTAATCATTCCCCCCTGGCAGTTGTAGTAGATCATTATCCAGCTCAGTACGCCAGTGCTGGGTGGCTAAATCCTGTTCAGTCTCAGGACGCAATCGCAACGGAAACTGTGCCTTGAGGTCCAATCGCCCAATTAACAAGGGCCAAAATAGCATGACCTCATCTTGGAAAAAACCTAAAGGTGTCTTGGAAAGTACTGGATACCGTCCCCGGATTACCTCTGTGAGCCGATCTGCCAACTGACGCCGATTATCGTCATTAGCAGCAAACACTAAAATTCCTGGGGCTTTTGAGGGGGTTCGTTGATATCTTGAACTCGACTTTGGGTTTGACCAATCCAGTCCTCCTTCAACCCATTGGTAAAACTGACTCACAAGGCGAGTTGTTTTGCCAGTGCGAGTTGAGCCAATGATCCACAGTGAATTTTGAACCACGAAATTTTTCTTTAGGTAATTTGTTATCATACCACATGAACTAGGATGTAAGAGTTCTAGGAATAATTAGGTGCAAGAGCGCACCCCTGAGATGTTCAGAGTATGAACCTAAAGAATTGAATGAATCTTCAAACTATCTTACGCACAGCTAGACAATGGTTCTTCGATACACCAGAGAGAGCCTTAGATCAGGCATACAAAGCGGCACTAAAAATTAAAGCGATTGAAGATGAATATTTTGGAGGTCAAAAAATCTCCGCCGATACCAGTCAATATAGTAACAGCGTAATTGCCTATTTTGAAGGAGAAATCAATAAATATATAAAGACTATAAACGTTAGACTATTAGAATTTAAAACCAGTCGTTCTGTAATAATAAATTCTGAATTAACCGGATCTAATTCTATCGAAACTAGTCAACAACAAGCTAGGGATAATTCTCGGTTATCTGAGTCAATCGACCTCAGCGACCAGCAGTCAATAATTATTGAAAAATTAAATTTTATTGATGAAATCATCAACAAGTATGCTCCACCAAAACCCGAAAAAAACACCGCAGCATTGATTCCTATAAACCAAAAGGCAGATAATCAGATTACTAACTCCAGTCCAAGACAGGTTATCAAGCAAAATTCCAATCTTCGAGAAGCTGCTTATTTGGAATCAGACAACAATTCATCTCCAAACAATCAAGGATCTAACTCCAAGAAAATAACCGATAAAACCGGTGTATTACCTAGGTCAATCGTAGGAACAGTCAAAAGAATTCAGCAGGAACTCGATCCACGAGCTGAAGATAAAGTTGTCAAAACCTTTCGTCGATCTCAACGTAAAACCGTAATCTCTATTAAATTTATCCTAATTTTAACTATTGTTCCTATTTTAACTCAGCAAATTTCTAAAACGTTTCTAGTTAGTCCCATAGTTGATCACTTTAGAAGTAGCCAGGAATCAGCTATTTTTTTAAATTATGAGATGGAAGAAGAAGCTCTGGTAGAGTTAAAAAAATTTGAAGAAGAACTCCACTTTAGAAGCTTACTAGGGTTTACTCCTAAACTATCTGAGGAGGAGATGGAAGAAGAGATTAAGCATAAAGCTAACGAACTGGCAGAAGACTATCATAATCAAGGGTCCAATGCCATTAAAAATATTTTCGCTGACATTATAGCTCTACTTGCTTTTGCCTTAGTTATCATGAACAGCAAGAGAGATGTAATTATTTTAAAATCTTTTATGGATGATATTATCTATGGACTTAGTGATAGTGCCAAAGCCTTTATAATTATTTTGTTTACCGATATGTTTGTAGGATTCCACTCTCCTCACGGTTGGGAAGTAATCCTAGAAGCCCTATCCCGACATTTAGGAATACCAGAAAGTCGAGAGTTTATATTTTTGTTTATTGCCACATTTCCAGTTATCTTAGATTCGGTGATAAAATATTGGATTTTCCGCTATCTGAATCGGATATCTCCTTCAGCAGTAGCTACCTATCGCACCATGAATGAATAATAATGGATCTACCCTACTTTTTAGGTTAAATAAACAGTCTGTAAGAGGGAACAGGGAACAGGGAACAGGGAATAGTGGTAAGAAGCCGTATTCCGAAAATTTTGTTACTTGAAGAGCATAATTTTCCTGCCTTGATGCAATAACGAGTGGGGGTTTACCCCAAGACCGCTTAGGTGCGCTTGACCCGTAATTAAATTCGCCACGGGTCGCACCTCTGTATCGCTTGTACAGTCAGCTTTATGTTTTTTTTAACTGGAACTTTAGTATAAAAAGTATTGAATAACCATAAGAATATAGCCGTAAAACTAAAGGTTAAGACATGTTTATGTTCCCTGTTCCCTGCTCCCTATTCCCTGTTCCCTGTTCCCTATTCCCTATTCCCTACTCCCTACTCCCTACTCCCTCACCCAATTCAAATATAGCAATTTTGGCAATCTTCAAACTTTCCAACTTACAACTTGAGCATAGAGATAAGCGATTGTTTCAGACATGATTGACCGCACTCCTTGACTAGAAACCCACCACTGTTTTGGTTCATAGTCAAGGGAATTAGCGGCTATTGCTCCAACTTTAATCTCAGGACCAAGAACTTGCTTAAATAGCATCCAACTTCTGCGAGTATGAACATCAAACGAATAAAGATTAATAGATTTTATTGATTCATCAGACGTTAATAGCCACTCCCGTAACGCCTGAACCGATGCTAAGGTACGATTGACAGTAACATCTGGTGCTGGAACAGCAACTAATTTATCTGGCTCAAAACCCAGTGCGATAAACGTTGCCGCAGTCAATTCAGCATAGCTTTTATACTGTGACAGATAATATCCTTTACGCAGAGGAAGGCCAGTGGTGATTAATTTTTGATAATTACCCCGATCAAATTCTTCCATGGCACCTTTTAAGGCATAGTCCGGTAGCCATCCTTCTACTACTAAAGCATCAGCGTTAATGGGAGAATTAATCGATAAAAATGGGTGGATATGAGTTAACATAAAGAGACTACACGTAATAATCAAAAAAATATTCACAAACCATCCTTTAACCGTTAAACCCCACTGTTTTCGCCTACATACTAAACGCATGATTGGGACTTTTAATGAAAAATTAGATCGTCAATAGTCCCTCGTGATTAGTAACCACAAATAAAGTCTCTTGTGGTCACTAATGTACGGTATAGTCCACGGTATAGAAAACCGTGGTCACCTAATCACTGATGACTAAGAATTACTGATGACTAGTAACGTCTAGAGCATCTCACTTTTCTAGTACTTACCAATCAAAGTCCCATCTGTCCGGATTTTTTGAAAAAGGATTCTATTCAGTCCCCTTGCTTCCTTCGTTTATACTTCCTTCGTTTATATTCCTCTTCTGTCAAACTGGGGTCAAACCTTGATTTTTCCTAGGCTGAAATGACGCAGATTCGTTCGATTGTCCCAAAGTGACAGAAGAGGGATAAGCTGTTGCGCATTTAAATTGGGTATTATTCAGTTATAAAAAAAACCGTTAAACTCTCTCCCCTGCTCCCCTGCTCCCCTGCTCCCCTGCTGTCAGAACAATAAAATTTAAATGAAGAACAGCTTATAGCGGTTTTCAATTAGGTGAGGTACATGTTTTTAGGGAACAGGGAAGAGATAAGAGGGAACAAGCCCAAAATCCGGTGTACCTCATTAGGCTTAAAAGCGCTATACTGGTCAGTAAGTCTTTAATCTTAGTTAAGCTTCCAGTACTCACGAGATACTACGACACTTTCACAAAAACTCTAGTTCCCGAGTGCATCCCAATTTTGCAGTGAGTATAAATACTCAAGTTCTATTAGTTTATACTGATTTAAGCAATACATGCAGAAGTTAAAGATGGCTGCCGATTAGAGTAAGCCAACCCAGGTAAGCACAAAATAAAGTTTCGGTTCCAACTACGGCTACGACTAAAATTTCGACTATGGATCCGGCTCATAATCCGGCTTCAGTTAAAATTACGGTTACGGTTAAGGATACGGCTATGGTTACGACTATGGTTATGACTAAGGCTAAGGTTCCAGCTATGGCTAAGGCCAAGGCTATGGTAATAGCTAAAGCCAAGACTAAGGCTATAGTTATTACTTCAGCTACGGCTAAGCCTCCAGCTAAGGATGTAACTCCAGTTAAGACTGCCACTAAGGTTCCGATTCCGGCTAAGGCTGCGGCTATGGCTATTAAGGTTAAGGCTAATACTTTACCAATACCTCGACGAAGGATAACAGTAATTAATAAAATTATGACAACCAATGTTATCCAGCTGAAGACTTTCTATAATGGTGACGTTTTTGCTTCTTATAAAGCCAGTTTGAGCTTTATTTAGGCTTGATTTTTGTTTAAGTACTGATATTACCCAATTAAGGAAACCATCTTATTATATCCTCAATAACCTTAGCAGATTCTTCAATAGCCTCAGTACCTCCTAAGTTTACAATTAGAGAGCTTAATCCATTGATTTCTCTAAGAAAATATTGTCTTGGCTGTGCAGATAGAGGGTAAATAATTGAGTGCCAATGATTATAGGTATTTTCAGGGTCAAGCTCAATTAATTGAGGAGATATACCTCCTAGTAACGATGCTTTTTTGTCTTGGCATTCTTCTCTTATTTCTTTACAAAAATCTAATATTTTATACACTAAATTATTTGGTAAATATGGGGAAAGTTCACGGAGAGATTCTGCTTTTAAAATGGTATCTTTAATAGATAAAGCTGATTCTAACCCTAGGGGCATTAATTTTTTTGTTAATCGTGGGGCTAACCCATTAAATGCTATATTAGGTAAAATAGCCTTAGTGGGAATCAGTTCTAATGCCTTGGGAATTAAATGTAAAGGTAGATTATCTGCTAATGCCCACCAAGCGATACCAAGTTTTAATCCATTTTCGATGAGATTTAGAATTACTATTATCAATTCTTCTGTGCAGTAGGGAATTATATCTATTAACTGAAGTTCGTTTTTAAGATGAATTTTAGAAGATAGTTTGATGTCTAATGGTATGCCTGACTCAGATTGTAAAAATCTGAACATATATGTGATGATATCAACTAAGCTTGTAGTCGCGAATTTTGTATTGTTATACTTTTCAAGTTTTAAATATTCACAACTTTTGATTAATTGATCAGAAGCTACTCTTATTGAATAAGAAGTAGGTTTTGAAAGAACTACTTCTTGAAATGTTTGATCTTCAATATCTTTAGCGGGAATTAGTTCAATTTTTTGGTTTGGAGAGATAGGAATAAAAGGAATTATTTCCCTTAAAAATTTCTGTTGTTCTGGAGAATTTTCTAAAGCAATAACAGTTTTTAAAGATTGCAACAAACATTCTTGTGATAAAACGGGAATAAGGTTTGTTAAGCACGTTATCATTTCTTGCTCTGAATAACTCTTGAATACAGCACTAAGCCAAAACCAAAAATCATTAGGAAAATAAAAGCTTAAAATGCCTAGCATTTCCTTTATATCGGACTCTGGATTAACACCATGCCAACTTTGGGTAAAAGAAGTAAAATATCGCTCAAGTGCTAACACCCTTGAATCTAATTCTGGAGCATAGGTTGTCAACAGAATGTATGATTTTAATAACTTTAACTGGTCTTCATAAATAATTCTTGAAGTGATTAAAGCTTCAGCAACTAAATTTTTAGGTAGATGAGGTGCTAGTTTTTTAGTTAATTCATTTCGTTCATTAATTGTTTTAATATTTTTAGCACCAATGAGAGTTTCTAGTATTATTTTTTGAAAGTTTGAATTATAAATTAAATCAGGTATATGTGATGATAACTTTGCTATTAAATCTGCTTTATCTTGTAATTCATTATTAATTGATCCTATAGAATCTAAAGCTAATTCTAAAAAAAGTTCATTTTCTTGAAACTTGCAAGCTATTTCAGTTATATTTTCAGCTTTGAAGCTGTCTTCAAGTTTAGAAATATTTTCCATTGCTTGAGGTATAATTTCTGGAAAATAAGAAACTAGGTAGACAAAAGCTTGAGCCTGGATTAAGTTAGTTACGTCTGTATTTTCGTAAGTAAATTGAATATTATTAATTACCTGTAACACTCTAGTCTGTAGAGTTTTAGGTAAGTAAGGAGCTAAAATCTTCAAACATAGACTTGTAACAACACCATTAGGGATGGCATCAACAAAATCTAATGCTTGAGACATTAATGTTTCAGGCAAATGAGGTGCTAAGTTTGATAATACAGCCATTCTTTGTGCATTATCATAGGGAGAGTTTGTTGCACCTATTAAGGATAATAAATTTGGGAAAACATTTGCGGGTAAGTGCTCAGGTATCTCTGTCCATACAAGTATCTCTTCAGCTCTGTCTAAATCATTTGCGGCCAATAAAAGAGATGGTATTAGTTCTGTGGGTAATTTAGAGGCTAGTTTCTTTAATGCACTTGCACGCTGAGATTTATCCTGGATACATTGTGCAGCTTCCAAAGCAACTGGGAGGATTTCTGGAAATTGAGAACCTATTTCTTTTAAGACTGTTGCCAGTTCATATTTATCTTGAATATCTATGACAATTTCTCCAATTGTAGGCATAAAATCTCGGGATAAATGAGGAGTTATTTCTGTCAAAGCCTCTCTTTTATCTGATTCTTTATCAATATTTATTGTGCTCTCTATAGCTTCTAATAAAATGGCATTTTTGTCCTGAACATAAGGGAGTAATTTAATCATTTGTTTAACTTTTTCTAGCCGTTTATCATGATTTATAATACTTTCTAAAGCTTCTGAAAAAAGTTCTGAGTTATCAGGAAAGATTTCCAGCAGCTTAAGAAATGCCCATATTTTATCTGATTGGTTTGCATTACTTCGGATTAAATCTAAGGACGTTGAGAGTAATTCAGGCTCCTCGGTAATTAATTCAAGTAAAAGATTAATTTGTTTTGAACTTTGTAGATCTTCTAGTTGTTTAATATGATTAAAACACTGTTCTGGACTCCAAAATTTATATTTAGCTAAAGTTAGCATTAACTCAGTAGGAATATTAGTAGCTAAACTGTTGTAAGTAGCAGTTAGCAACGCATACCGAAATTGCCTACTAATGGCTCGTGATTTATTCCCAATTTCAAATTCTTTTTCAGCTTCTTTCCAGGCGATCGCTAGATCTGTTAAAAAACTTCCTGCTTCACCAATAATATCTTTAGCTTCAAACAAAGCAAGACCTTGATTATCAGTTTCTAAAGTAAGTAAAGCGTGCAAATCTTCTACTAAATTAGCGTCAGCTACGTGATAAACTAAGTATTTTAAATCATATATATCTAAATTCGCCAAAGGATTTGTTTCAGGAATCATCATGATTTTTTGAGGTTAAAAAGCTAGTTATATTCTTGGCTTTTGCGAAATCCTGGTATTTTATTAAGTGCAGTTTGAGCAATATTTTCATGAAACTCAGTCAACCCGACTTCTTCTTTAAGAAATTCTTGAAAACTTGTATGATAAATGCGATACTTATGCTCTCCTGTTAGAGATTCAACTTCATTTAAAAATTGTTTCCAGGCTTTTATAACTTCTTTGATTTTTGATAATGATATTTTAATATCTCTTAATAGTTCTTTTGATAATTCATTTTGATATGTTTTTATCCATTCAAGGATTTTAGTTGCTGAAACAGGTTCTTTAACTATAGCTAGTGTACAAACTACTGGTTTATAATATGGATCAAATTCTTCTTTATTTTGTTTTTTCATATAATCCCAGTGTCTTTTATAGTATCCTTCTAGACCTTTAGGTAATTTATGAATACTATCAACAGTTTTAACATTAATATTTCCATATTTGATATCTTGTAAAACATAAACTATATACATAAAATTACCTTCACTTCTTTCAGTAATTGCTTCAATAAACTGTTGTTCTTGTACACCCCACTCTTCGATCCGAGGTAACATTGAAAATTTATGATTTTTCACATAATTTGTAATGTATAAACGAACATCATTTAGATTTCTAGGATCGTCATCTTCTAAGTATATGTCTTTAGAGTTATTGACATTGAGGTGGATGTCATCTTCTGTGCGAGTAGTGATAATAAAGAATACTCCATCTGGTAAATCTGGAGGTAGATATAAACGATTAGCATTTGAACGTGAATTTTCTTCTGCCTCGTCTAAAGCATCTATTAAAATGATTACAGGGGTTTCTTGATCGGCGATTTCTCTTAAAATGTCTAACAAAAAAAGACTATTTTCTGTAGCTTTATCTGGTAAGCTTGAATAGCCTAAATCGTACTTAATAATTAGCTGTTTACAAATATTCTCTAAAAAAGTACGGGAAGAATTAATACCAGCAGGGGCAATATTAAAATGATGTGCATATCCTTGTTGTTTAACTAATTGAGCAATAATAGATGACTTTCCAATACCTGGTTCACCTTTGATGAGAATATAGCCTGATGGAAAATCTTTATCTTTGAGATAATCATTAATTGCTGCAAAAATGAATTCACGACCAATAAAGTTTTTGGTTTTATCCTCAATCAGTGCTTGAAATGCTTTTGTTAGTTGGATATGTTGAGGAGTAACATAAAGTTGTTTACACCAATTACTTGAGGTTAACTTAGTCTCTATTTCCTTAATTTTTGTATCGCATTCTTTAATTCTTTCTTGTAGTTCAAACTTTTGATTCGCACTAGCAGTGATGGAAAGTTGATATTGAAAATAAGCAAGTTTTTCTTCCCATTTACTTTTAGCTTTTTCTAGTTTTTCCCTCGACATCCCCTATCTCCTCACCACTCCCTTAAGTTTCTTCCAAGCCTGATACATCAATCCCTCTGTCTCCATTTCCAGTTCGTAAGAAGCTATAGCAGGAATTAAGGGAATAACGACTTTTAACTTGGCTGAAGCTGCTTTATCTTCGTCTAACTTGTCTCTAATCTCTTGTAGTAGGGAAATTAATTCTGAAGGATAGGTACTAGATGGTATCTGTTCAAGAGAAGTAACTGCTTTTTCTACTTTAACCAGTTGAGTTTCAGCTTCTTCATAAGAGATGATAATTGCTTCCTGGGGGTAAAGTTCCCAGTATTCTGTCTCGTATTTACGAATATCAGGGATAATTTCACACTTAATACGCTGCTTCAGTTCAAAATTAGCAGGTTTGCTACTGCTAATAATTAACTCTTTTTCAAACTCTCCTAGTTTTTCGTAGAGCAATTCTAAAATATCTTTTAAATCATTTAATCTAGCGCGATCGCTCATCGAAACTTCCTCACTATCCCATAGAAGTAAACTATTTTTTTACCAAAACCTGTAATTATTCTACTTTTGCTTCCAAATCTGCTACTCTCTCGCTCAGTGGTATATCTTCCGTAGATCCGAGATAGTGAGCTTTAGCTTTCATCAGCCGTAATCCTATATGGTAAAGGGAACAGGGAATAGGGAACAAAAATTATCATAATTTATTTTATGTTGAATAAAATGTTGCCTCGCTTTCTAGTGTAAATTACAACCAATAAATCAAGATTCCGGAAATACTTTTCCGAATAAATATGGAATGCTATAAATAAATAACTATATAGTGTTAAAATAAAATTTCCTCACAACCGTGCTGCTGTTCTGCTGTTACGATTAGCTTTGCTGCACCAAAGGCGATCGCACCTATACTAGGTAAGTTTAGTTGTATTGCTATAGTAGAATAAGTAGTTCTTGTCAATCAACTGATAATACTTCTTAATAAACCCTACCTTGTTGTGTTTATTAAACTACAGACTGTTTCGGATAGATGTCCTGGGATAGGTTGTTCTAGCTGAAACCGACTTCTACCGTTGCAATGCTCTGAAGGAGCCGCTAAAAGCGGACGCTACCATATTGTATTTGACTAGTGGGACTTAAACAATTACAAAGGTAAAATTCAGGTATAATCTTTGGCAGGTAAACATTTCACGTCCAAAAACGACTGATGCGAGAGACGACTCCTAATGCAATGCCCCCGAGCTAAGAAAAATGGTGTCTCAGATTTGATGATTGCTTCAAAACCAAAGCTCAAAAAACCGGGCCCGCGACATTACCTAGCAGGGTAAACGCAAGAAAATTTATAGGTTCGATATGCTATAGTTTAAGGGAATGGAGGCTTCTAAAACCTTAAGCATATACCTTGTATCCATGCTGGCTCGTTTGGCTTTTTGACGAGTACTACGTTTATAGCTCGTTTCAAGGGTTGAGTAGATTGATGCTCCAGCGCTTGAGTAAAGCCATATTCTGTGGAGCATGCCCTGTACGAATCCGGCTGCTATCCTCCCCAAAAGTCACATCTAATACGAGCGTGAAGTTGGTTTTCAATGGACCAGTGTTGTCGGATAGTTTTGCCCAACTTCTGAGCATTGGGCGGCAAAGAAGTGAGGTAGAACATGACCTCACGGGTAGTCTTGTTCCACAAATGACGGGTGCGAATAACCATCACGATAGTCTTTAATCCAGACCACTGGGACTGTTTGTACAAATCTTGATCTATCTGTTCGAGAGAAACCGCCCAAACCTGGCGCTTTTCAGTACGATGGTGTCCTGATTCTACCCTGACATCATAGCTATAGTCGATGCCCTCAAAGTTATTATCCACAGCAGTCTCAAACCATTGCTTTACCTGCTCGAATAAAGTGGGATGATTTCCTTTGAGAGCCAAAACATAATCAGCACCAAGAGCACGAATACTATGGGCTATCTGATGCTGAGTACCCATAGCATCAATAGTAATGATGCACCCACAGATGTCCAATAATTCTAGTAAAGCTGGGATGGCTGTAATTTCATTAGTTTTATCTTCGACTTTAACTTGCCCAAGAAACAACCTATGCTCACTCGCCCAAGCACTCACCATATGCAAAGCGGATTTTGACTGGTTGCGGTCATAGGAACTCTTGAGTTGTTTGCCATCAATGGGGATAACCTGTGCTCCTAAATCTCTCACCAAACTACTCAACCAACTGTTGAAACTACCCTCGAATGCACTGGGAGATATTTGCTCAAAAACTCGTCGGTATGTATCTGCTGAGGGAATCCCGTTTGGCAATGCTAAAAACCTCGACAACCAATGCTGGTAGCTGATCCCATAGGTTTCGATATCTTCCCACCCCGTCGCGCCCCCGATGGTAGCTAGCAGTGCAATCATCACAATACTCACAAATGGATGGAGTACTCCTTGTTTCCGGAGCGGATCTGATAGATGTTCAAAATGCTCGAGCATTTGCTGCTGAACCTGTTGAACATCAAGGGCTGGCTGTAGTGGTAAGGATGGACTACTGGTGTAAGTTGATTTAGTGGGTTTATCGAAGCCAATCACCATGGGACACCTTTATTGTGACATCGGTTTCACTAGCATATTATGAGTTCATTTTTCTTGCGCTTACCCTGCATTACCTAGGAGGTTTATTGGGAGAAAGTGAGAGAAAAAACCGTTCCTCAAATGGCAGATAACGCCATTGAAGTAGTTTACAATCGATTACATCATTTGTAAGCATTCAGCCGTCAGCTGTCAGCTATCATGCTTAAAATAAACCTCGTTCCCGTAGCGTGCCCATCGCGCAAACAGGAGATTTAATAGTTCGAGATTAATGAAAATTGGAGTAAGCATTCAGCAGTCAGCGGTCAGTGGTCAGCTTATTTGATGCAAAAGCACCGATTAGTAGCCTGAGCACAGACCTTTGGCTGATAACTGATAGCTGATAACTGATAGCTGATAACTGATAGCTGATAACTGATAACTGATAGCTAATAGCTTACACAGGCTTCTTTTTGAGATACTCAAAAACCGACTTATCACCAATATCAGGTGGAATCGGTTGCAATACTTTACGCAGGGCAAACACCATAAACAAAACCGCCCAGAGTCCTAACAGAATCATCTCCCAATCTGTAGACCAAAATCCAACGATATGTCCTAGTAGCAGCATAGGGACTAGGGGAGTTAGGAATTTAGTTTCCAAGCGATTAAAGCAAAATGCTTCCTTGAAATAAATTCCGGTTAACGCTGCAAAGGTAAAACCAATTCCGAATAGAGAAATAGGATGGTTATAAATGTATAGAGCAAGGGGCTCATTGCTGGAAAAGGCCAGTACAATGGAGGAAATGCAACCGATGCCCCAAAAGATTTGTAGTAGGCGGTGCAGGGGAGCTAGATAAATATGAATGGTGACTAAGCTAACCCCTAGGGCAAGGCAGAATAAGCCATAAAGAGGAGTCAGCACATTTAAAATACTTGGGCTAGCTCCCCGCAATAGAATTAAATTACTCGCGATCGCAAAGCTCAAGGCTGCTACCACTAAGCCAGCGCGGTAGATAACTACGCCAATGCGATCGCTTTCGGTAATGGTAAATTCGCCAAACTGACCTTGGTAAACTACCGGTTCAGACGGTTGTAGTGATGTGGTCATAATATCCTGGAAAGGAACTCTGTACTAATTAATATTCTAATTTTTAATGCTTAATTCCACTTTATCTCCCCAATCCAGCTCTAATTGAGACTTAGCACTCCCACCGTTAACAGCGATTTCTACCCAACCATGGCTACCAATTAGGGCAACGATCTCTCCAAGTGGGCAATTGCTGTAGGTTTGACTATGGGGGATAATGCGATCGCTTATCTTAACCGACCAAGTTTTGCCATCAACCTCACCCCCTGGGATATTGGTGATTAAATTGCCAAAATGGTCAACATATTGGATAGAACCAATAATCCCATCATCGGTTAGTGTTTTTGTTGGTATATCTAGCGTTACCAAAGTGTTTGGGTCAATTACCTCTCCCAAGCTTTCGATTGCTAAGCCACTAGCCAAGTGAGCTCCAACACTAGCAAAGATATCTCGACCATGAAACGTAGTGCTAGGATTTCTAGTGCGCCAGTAGGCTGAGTTGCTTAGCTCAACTGCTGCCATGGCTGGGTATTGCTCCAAAACTCCACTGAATAGCCCATTATCTGGACCAACCAAGAAACCCTGTGAAAGTTGGATAGCGATCGCTCTTCGGTGACTGCCGACTCCTGGATCAACCACCGCCACATGAACTGTCCCAGCTGGAAAGTAGGGATAAGCATTGATCAAATTAAACCGAGCAGCGGCTAGGTTTTGAGGGGGGATTTGGTGAGTCAGGTCTACTATAGTCAAAGTTGGGTTCACTTGGGCAATGACACCCTTCATCACACCCACATAAACATCTTGTAAGCCAAAATCACTCAGGAGAGTAATAATCCGATTGTCAGGCATGGTTATCTCAAATCCAGTTGACTGATGATCATATCCCTTCTTGGGTAATCGGTAATGGGTAATGAGGCAGAATTGTTATGAGCTTCAAGGGCTTCCAACATTAAACCTTAAACATTAAACATTAAACTTTCAACTTTCAACCGTCAACCGTCAACCGCTTCTTAAGGCTGAAGTATGAAGTATGACCTATGAAAGCTCAAGGTGAAAGCTCAAGTCTGAACGGATGAGTTAGCATATTAAAACCACTTAAGAAAGCTAATCTACCCTAGAGCAAAGGTTCACTAATCATGTCTATGGACACATTACTGACAGAGGTATGGAAAGCTTGGCATAGCCACAATGGCTGGATGGCTTGGAATTTGTTTCTAGCATCAATACCATTAGCTCTAAGTTTTTGGCTATTCCGCAGTAAATCTGGATTACACTCCGGATTATGGTGGATAGGTTTAGCAGTTTTTATCCTATTTTTGCCCAATGCGCCCTATCTGCTCACCGATGTAATTCATCTAATTCAAGCCATTCGCCGCAATTACTCAGTATGGACAATTACTCTAGTTGTTATTCCCCAACATCTGCTAGTTATCCTAACCGGTTTTGAAGCTTACGTTCTATCTGTGATTAACCTAGGTGAGTATTTGCAGCGGCGAAGGTTAGGAAAGTTGATCGTCTCAGCTGAGTTAATTACTCATGGTCTGTGCGCCTTTGGTATTTATCTAGGACGATTTCAACGCTTCAACAGCTGGGACTTGGTTGCTCAACCCAATAGCTTAGTCAAGGGCATGATTGATGATTTAACCTCTAAAGGTCCACTACTAGTAATGGCCGTAACATTCGTGGTGCTGACTGTATTTTACTGGATGATGAAGCAAATAACCTTAGGAATTATGATCAGAATGCGCCACCAACGTTCTGGCAGCGCAGCTTCTGGATAACAGATTCCTGGATAACAGATTCTTGGATAACAGATTCTTGGATAACAGATTCACAACTTCCAAAGTTTTATGGCTGATTACATTCAGCCTTTTCTGGACTGAAATCTGGCGTAGTATAGTTTTCCCTGTTGCGGTAGATATAGCCGTCAGGTTCGTTTTTGAAGATTACACCATTGGTAACTAACCCCAGAACATTTTGACCTGAGCTGTTGAGAATTTCCATAGCCGCATTAGCACTGGCAGAATCGATTTTTTCAGGTCGGGCTACCAGTAAAATGCCATCAGCCATTTTGCCCAAAATTGGCGCATCAGCCATACCAGCTAATGCTGGAGTATCTAAGATAACACAGTCATACTCTCGTGAGAACTTCTGCATCAGTAAAGCCATCTTCTGAGAGTCTAGAAGAGCCACAGGATTTGGAGGAATTACCCCAGCCATCAGAACATCAAGACCAGTCATTACTTCCCGTTTAGCCTGATGAAATTGAGCATCACCCACGAGAATATTACTTAAACCTAAGGAGTTAGTTAGTTCCCACAGATGATGTTGAGATGGATAACGCAGATCAGCATCGATTAGTAACACCCGGCGTCCTACTTGAGCCATAGCTGCAGCTAAATTAGCACAGACATGGGACTTGCCTTCCTTAGGAACAGAACTGGTTACTACAATCGATTGCAGTGGTCGATCAGAACTGATAAACTTCAGATTGGCTTGCAGAATTTGATAGGCTTCACCGACGACAGAGCGGGGCAAATCTCTTGGAAAAATGGGAAAAACATTCTGTTGAGACGATCCAGCAAAGTAGCTCGTACTGACCAGCTTGCCGTAATCTGGAATAACCCCTAACAAGGTATATCTGAACAAATCTTTTAATTCTTTGAGAGTATGAACCGATCTGTCTAAGAGGTCGATCAAGAAAGCCGTAGCGATCGCAACTAACATACCAGCAAAAGCTCCCCCTGCCAGGATCAGGTTAATGGGGATCGGAATCGGCTGTTCAGGAACGATCGCCTCTGAAATAACACGGGCATTACCGACATTTTGATTTTCCGCAACTCTGGTTTCTTGTAGTTTGCTTAACAAAATTTGGTAAGTTGCTTGTGCAGCAGCTACCCGTCGCTCCAGTTCCCGCTGATTCTGCTCTAGTTTCGGTAGGACTCTAGAGCGCTCTTTGTAAGATGACTGAGTATTCCTCAGAACACCTAGTTGGCTAGTCAGTCCTAAACGCTGTACCTCGGACTGAACCAATTCTGCAGTCAGTTGTTGCTGGATTGGTCCAAACTCTAACAAACTCTTAACCGGTGGCGCTGGTTGTTGGCTACCAATAACCTGGGCTATTCGCTCTTGTAGTAATTTTAATAGTGCGGCTTCCTGAAGAGCCAACTGAGCCACTGTCGGGTATTCATCGTTGAAGCGGGTGCGCTCCAGTGCTAACTGAGCTTGTACCCCTTGGAGTTGTGTCAGTGCCTCCTGGACCCCAGTAGACTGCCTTAAAGACGTAGCTGCCACAGCTTGCTGTGTATCCAGACCAATCTTATTGCGCAAGCCCTCAGACTCAGCATTTATCTGTGCTAACTGAGCCTGAAGTTGAGAAATTTCGTCGTCTAATTTGGCAATCGACCCGACTGCAATGCTAGCTTCTTGTTGCAGGTCTAATATTTTATTAGCTTCTTTGAATCTACGCAAATCCGCTTCTGCTTGGCTGACAGTAGCTTCAACTTTTGGAAGTTGTTTCTCAATAAAGTCACGAGCGGCGACAGCTTCCGCTCGGTTAGTTTGGATATCATTCTCTATGTAAACCTTAATCAGTGTGTTAACGATCCTTTCTGCCCAAGTAGGATCATAGGATTCATAGGAAATGGTGAGGATATCTGTCCCCGGAATTGGTTTGACACTCAGTTCTTTTAAAATGAACTCAGGAGATATAAATTCACCGTTTTCATCCCTGAGGTTAAGAGCTTGGATTGTTTTTTCTATAATTGGTCTGGAAAGAATAATTTCTACTTCCGTAGATAAGGGGTCGCTCTGACGAGCAACATTATCAATCGTGCCAGTTGGATTATCAACCCCGGTCAGAGAAGAAGAATTATCTGTCTTTAACAACAGTTGAGCTGCTGCTAAATAAACAGTTTTTTGAGAGAAAACATACCATGCGGCCAGACCGAAAACACCACCAAATGCTAGGCTTGCTGGCAAAAAACGCCGTTTGAAAACTAGCCAGTATTTATGAAAATCTATTTCTTCTGAATAATCTATAGCTTCCATAATTTTTCATGAAAAAAGTTTAATACTCACTGACAAAAATTTAGTAGATTGCTTACCCTTTTTTCACCGTCAGAAGCTAGGTATTGATTTTCTCAATATATCTATAGATAGATGCTCTATTAATTATAATGAATTATGATGCTATTGGTTACTTGAATTTGATTAAATTATAAAAAAAATAAAACACAAAAAAATCCTATGGTGTCTAGCTTTTTTTTAGTGTTAATTTTCCATTGTTTTCGGTAATGGGTAATGGTTTGGGAGTAATCACAAGTCTCCGTTGCCCATTACTAATTACCAAACCTTACACACCAAACCTTACACTGTTAATGCTTCCAGACATGATATAAATCGTCTTTTGATTACTCTTCTAGTCAAGTCTGTCTGGCTTTTCCCTTAGAGGGCGAAGCATTTGTATACAAACTGGCACTCTTAGAGCTACTGTTTAAGCTACATATCCAGGTACAAATACTTCGCCCCTACCGACAATGAGTTTGGGTAGATTTAGCTAGCGTGTTGTCGATACCAGTCGATAGTATTCTTCAACCCCTGCTTAAACTCCATCTGAGCAGTGAAGTTAAACTCCTCCTTGGCTCGTTCAATATCCAGACAACGGCGAGGCTGACCATTGGGTTTATCAGTTTCCCAGACAATTTCTCCCTTAAATTCCATCAATTCGCAAATCAACTCAACTAAATCGCGAATTGAGATTTCATAGCCTGTACCCAAATTAACTGGCTCTGGCTGATTGTAATCCGTGGTAGCCATCACAATACCCCGTGCTGCATCGGTTGAGTAGAGAAACTCACGGGTAGGACTGCCATCACCCCAGGCAGGCAATTTCATTTCTCCCTTTTGTTGGGCTTCATAGACTTTACGAATTAGGGCAGGGATTACGTGGGAACTGCTGGGGTCGAAATTATCTTCCGGACCATACAAGTTCACCGGTAACAGGTAGATGCCATTGAATCCGTACTGTTGCCGATAGGCTTGTAGCTGGACTAAAAGAGCTTTCTTAGCAACCCCATAAGGGGCATTGGTTTCTTCCGGATAACCATCCCAGAGGTTATCCTCTTTAAAGGGTACTGGTGTGAATTTGGGATAGGCACAGATGGTACCAACACAGACAAATTTTTCCACACCGGCTTCATAGGCGGCATGAATTAGCTGAGTACCCATCATTAAATTGTCATAGAATAGCTCAGCTGGCTTTTCTCGATTAAGACCAATGCCACCAACATGAGCAGCAAGATGAATGATGATATCCTGCTGATCCACAGCTCTTTGACAGTTCTCTAAAGAACGCAGGTCATAATCACGCGATCGCGGAATAGTAATCTTCTGTGCATCCGCTCCAGCTTTACACAACTGATCCACTACCTGACGTCCTAGAAATCCAGCCCCACCAGTAACTAGAATCCTCTTATTACTAAGATCTAAACTTTCCATTTATTTGTCATCCTTGCCTAGCTTTTGGAGAACTATCACCGTCTGGTGCATCGCAATGCAAGCAGGAATATACTGAGTCATTATTCAACACAAATCCTATTGATCCGGATTTGTGGTTGCTGATGTATTGCCTTGCACTAGCGATGCTACCTTCACAGTCAGTCATAGACTAACGGATTAGTCAACCATCGTAGCTACACCTTGACGGATATAGGCTTGATCATTCAACGGTTGAGTACTTTTGCCATTAGGGAGTGACAGACCCAAGGCTTGTAAATCCGCTTCTACCATTAAACCTACCAACTGCTCAAAGGTTACAGATGGCTCCCAACCTAGTGTCTTCTTTGCCTTGGTGGGGTCACCAATTAGTATATCTACTTCGGCAGGACGCAAATAACGCTCGTCAAACTCGACATAATTATTCCAATCGAGATTGACATATTTGAAGGCAATCTCTAAAAATTCCTTAACTGAGTGGGTTTCACCAGTCGCTACCACATAGTCATCTGGTTTGTCTTGCTGGAGCATCAGCCACATGGCCTTGACATAGTCCTTCGCGTAACCCCAGTCTCGCTTAGAATCAAGATTACCCAGGTAGAGTTTTTTCTGCTGACCTCCGACAATTCGGGCAATTGCTCGGGTAATCTTGCGGGTTACAAAGGTTTCCCCTCGACGGGGTGACTCGTGGTTAAACAGTATACCATTGCAGGCAAACATGCCGTAGGATTCACGATAGTTTATAGTTTGCCAGTGAGCATACACCTTAGCACAGGCATAGGGAGAGCGGGGATAAAATGGAGTAGTTTCCTTTTGGGGTATATCCTGTACCTTCCCAAACATCTCAGAAGAACCAGCTTGATAGAAACGCACGTCGATACCGGTGCGCTGACGATAGTCCCGAATCGCCTCCAAGAGTCGGAGAGTACCCATTCCCACCGAGTCAACGGTATATTCTGGGGAGTCAAAACTGACCCGAACATGGGATTGAGCCCCTAAGTTATAAATTTCCGATGGCTTAACCGCCTCTAAGATCCGGCGTAGGGTCACACCATCAGTCAAGTCACCGTAGTGTAAGAAGAACCGTGCGTTTTCATTGTGGGGGTCTACATAGATGTGGTCAATGCGATCTGTGTTGAAGGTGGAGGTCCTTCGGATAATACCGTGAACCTCATAGCCCTTTTCTAGCAACAACTCACTCAAGTAGGAACCGTCTTGACCTGTAATTCCAGTGATTAGCGCTCTTTTTGGTTCCGTCATTCTTTACTTTTCCTGTAACGTAATGTGGGCAATTTTGGTAGATATTGCTTCCCGAGAAAATCTCCCATGCAAACTTCCCAGTTTGCATGGGAGTTAATCATCACCACGTTAACTCAAAAATTTATTTGTGGCTGTAGTGAATTTACCGTAAATAAACTCTCAGTAAAAATTTCACATATTCTCCACAGAAAGTTTAAAATTCTAGATTAATATAATTATTGAAAGACTAAAATCGTGTTGACGTAAATTAATTTTTGGGCTAAAAAGTTGCTATTATTTTTTTTTAGTTTAAACTCTAAGGAGGTTTTTTTTATTTTTGAAATAGTTTTTTTATGGAATTTTTTTTCCATAATCTGGAGCATACTAGTTTAATAAATGCGTCGCCACTAAGGCAGTATTATTGCCTAGAGATCAGTAATAAGCATACCACATCAGAGGGTGTATTGAAGGTTAAAAACTTTACAAAATTATCATAATTTCGCAGGGGATAAGTTCTCAAATTTTATGAGTATGGGCAGGTTAATTAGGTTGTTTAGCCCCATGCTTTAGGATGAGGGCGACTTTGGAAACACTGGTTTAGTCAAGCATCAAACAAAATTAAGTGTACGGCTATATATTTATATAGGAAGTATACCAGTTTTTCAAAATCATCCTGTTATGGCATAATTTTTATGTATAAATAAGCTGATGGCCGTTGATTTTTTTTTGCTCGCTTTATAGTAAATAGTTTTATAGCCAAAATCCTCTGAATACAATTAAAACAATTGCATATTCAATTATTAAATATATTTAGAATTTATACAATTCTAAATATTAGATTTTTATTTTTTATTTAAACTTTAAATAATTGCATTATTTGATAAGTATCCTCTCCAAAATTTTAGCCTGAAATACCCTTGATTATTAGGTCTAATAATTTGGTTTTAATCGGATATTAATCAATGGAGTTGTCTAGGATGGGACTGCCTTTAACTGAAACCTATAGATTTGATATACGTGATCCTATTTTTGCAAAACTTCGTCGCAATACCTATGCTGTATGGCTTCGCATCGTTACATTAGTTTTCACTGATCTATTCATGCTATTGATGGCATGGTTAATTGCGGTTACTTTTAGTAAGTATATAAATAATGATTGGGGAATAGTCAATCAAGCAATACTAGTTTATATAGTCATACCCTGGGAAATTTTATTGATTGCTTTACAAGACCTTTATAATTCTGGTAACAAACGCCGTGACTACTTAGCTCTAGCCCAGACAATCACTGTTGCCCAGATTAGTCTACTCGTTATTGCTTGCCTGTATCAACCCGATCAATTTGTGATTCAACTAATTGATAGTTTGTTATGGCTATTAAGCCTCGCTCTTGTCTGCATCGGACGCTTAGGAATAGATTTTCTTCTGAGACGGCTTCGTAAAAAAGGCTTACTTCGCTATCCAACCCTGATCATAGGTTCACCATATCAACAACAAAAAGCAATTCAAATACTGGAAAACGAAGATTGTTATGGCGTTATTAAATTCTTCGATATTAATTTATTATATCAATCGAACCTATCCGATTTTATTAAAGAAATTCGTGCTCTAGACGTAGCCGAAGTATTTGTTTGCTCTTGGAACAAGGTAGAAGATTATATGTTCTTTTACTGGAGTCTCAGAAACGCAGGTATCACCTTGCGAATTTTGTGTACAGACTTAGGACCTATTTACCAAAATGTGGAGATGTCTAGTATAGGTGGTGTGCCTACCATAGGGTTTTCTCCCCCTCTAATTACTGGTATTGACTTTTTGGCAAAAAGATGTTTGGATTTTGTGCTTTCTGTCTTAGGAATAATTGTGCTTTTGCCACTGTTTATCAGTATTTCCGTTTTAATCAAGCTTGATTCCCCAGGACCGATATTTTACAAACAGGAAAGAGTTGGCTTACATAATAAACGATTTAAGACTTGGAAATTTCGCAGTATGTTTGTGGATGCTGATCAACGTCTCAAAGAGCTAGAAGCTCGTAATGAAATGAAAGATGGTGTTCTCTTTAAGATAAAGGATGATCCACGGATTACTAAAGTAGGAAAAATTATCCGCCGCTATAGCTTAGATGAACTTCCCCAATTACTTAACGTTCTCTGTGGAGAAATGAGTTTAGTTGGTCCTAGGCCCTTGCCAATCAGAGATGTCAATAAATTCTCTGAACACCACTTTATACGTCATGCAGTTTTACCGGGAATAACCGGACTTTGGCAAGTGTCCGGTCGTTCCGATATTACGTCTTTTGAAGAAGTGGTACGTCTAGATACTTTGTACATGGAAAATTGGTCACTGTGGCTAGATTTGAAGATTTTATTAAAAACTGCCATAGTGCTTTTCCAAAAAAAAGGCGCTTACTAGTAACCTGAGTTGGATATAACCAACTTTGTCCAGGAGTCAGGAGTGGGGAAAGGGTAGCATGGGCTCGCCTAGTGCGTAAGCTTACCGCTTGAGGTGCGCTTTCCGGATTAAGAATTAAATTCGCCACGGGTCGCACCTAAAGTACTAAAGTATCGGTTAAATTTTCTAAACCAATAACAATTTATGTCCTCAGAGAGAGATAATGTTGGTCAACACTTGGGAATATTCTCAATAATTAGTTAGGGTTATTTTTCTACAGTGGAAAAAAAAATATGGTGATTGAGTTAACTGTTGCCATCCCGACATACAACGGTCATAAGCGTTTACCAGAAGTCTTAGATCGACTCCGAGACTGTTGCCAGCAAGACCAACTGAGCTGGGAAGTTATTGTTATTGACAACAACAGTACTGACGGCACTGCTAAGCTTGTTGAGGCTTATCAAGCCAATTGGCCAACGCAATATCCGTTGAGGTATTGTTTTGAACCGAAACAAGGGGCAGCTTATGCCAGATGCCGTGCCATTCAGGAAGCTACAGGTGAACTAGTGGGTTTCCTAGACGATGACACGATTCCATCAATGTCTTGGATAGCTTCTGCTTACGCCTTTGGCAAATCTCACCCTACTTCTGGTGCTTATGGTAGTCAAATCCATGGTGTTTTTGAAGTCACTCCTCCACCAAATTTTGATAAACTTGCGCCATTTCTAGCAATCACTGAACGTGGTTGTGAGCCATTACTTTATGAACCTCACAAAAAATTACTACCACCTTCAGCTGGGTTGGTTGTGCGAAAACAAGCTTGGTTAGAGAGTATGCCCTCTCGGCCTATTTTGACTGGGCGCACTAAGAGCAGTATGTTAACTGGGGAAGATTTAGAGATGTTGTCTCGTATCCAAGCTAAGGGCTGGGAAATCTGGTACAATCCTGCTATGGAAATTGAGCACAAAATTCCTAGCTGGCGTCTGAGACGTGAGTATTTAATTCCGTTTTTCCGTGGCATTGGTTTAAGTCGTCATGTGACCCGGATGTTGAGTGTAAAACCTTGGCTAAGACCATTGGCTACTCTGGCTTACATGAGCAACGATTTGCGCAAAATTACCTTTCACTGGCTCAAGCACGGTGGTTCTATCCAGTCGGATTTAATTGCAGCTTGCCAAATGGAGTTGTTTATGAGTAGTCTATGGAGTCCTTTTTACCTCCGTAAACATGGGTATTTTGCTGAGTATGATAACTAGTTCAAATAACTAGTTATTTGAACTAGTTGAAAAGGTTTAACAGGGGGAATAAACTGGGAGAGGGAAGTCATAAATTTGTCATAAATTGATCATAAATTGTGATATTATACCGCAAATAGGCAACACCTAAAAATGCGATTCTCGCGGCTGTCGCAGCTACGCGATTGGCTGTAGGTCACGCTACGCGATTGGCCGTAGGCCACGCTAAAAGCGAACGCGTTTTGCTACTGAGGTGGGATTTTCTTGAAATACTCACGCTCTTTAAGCCGATCTATCTTTGATAACTGATCTGAGTAGCGAGGGTGGAGCAACCCCAGTACCTCCTGTTTCTTGTAAGTGAGAGTCAAAGCATCCATAATCCCTTCCAGCCATCCTTGCCGATTTCTAAACAGCCAACGCTGTAGTTCTTTTAGGGGCATTCCAGCCACCGCTTCAGTGGGCAAAGCAGTTAGAATTTCGAGAGGGACAATAAAACCAAGAGACACTTCCCCATAGGTAACCATAGGTAATTCAGTTCCTGACTGCCAGCGTGTGCGATCAGAACGTGCCTTGGTGGAAAGTTCGGCAAGGGAAACTTGGTGGTAAAGAAAAGTCATAGTTATAGATTCAATGTTTTCCCATGCCATACTGGAAAATCCCAGCTGGCATCACTAAAACTCAGAATTCCCAGCTAGCCAACACCTGTAACTAAACACCTGTAACTAACAGAGTTTCTGAACGAACGCAGATGGCACCTTTATCAAAATCTTGGCCTGTTCACGTCTTTGTGGTTTAACCACTTTTGGTTTAATTAAAACCCCATTATCCATGCTGCCATTTTTACTAAATTTCACCCTGGCTCAAGCCACTCCAGCACCAACACCTCAAGTAGAAATCGTGCAACTCCAAGAAATACGCCCTCTACCAGGAAAACTAGATAATGTACCCGTATTTAACAGCAACAGTCCCGAACTAGTACAGACTGAAGGAATTTTACTGTCCACATTTCCCCCTTTTGACAAAGCCAACCCAGGGGCTCACTTAAACTTTCCATTTCAGGGGCGCTTTGATATCTTTGCCCACCATGTTGCCAAAGCAGCCACCCTAGATGATTTGCGCACCCTCTATCTAGGGATTATCCTCCACAATCCGGGCAAAGAACCAGTAACAGTAGATATTATTGAGGCAGCTAGTTACCTGAGTCAGCCTGATGCACCATTTATCGAATTACCCTCCCAAGTAGATAATTCTTCCGGTAGAGTTTATGCTGGGCCTGGTAGCCGAGTGATGAGTGATATTCTCCGTGGAGGTAGGCAAGACGGATTTCCTGCCCAATTGGTGATTCAGGCTCAGCAAAGCCGCATGTTGCTGAATCTGCCAATTCCAGTGCGAACCTTGACACCACCGATTAATGGTCGCTCAACGTTGATGCGGTTATACAGTGATGGAAAAGTATACGCCGCTAGTCTTGCTCAGTATGCACCTTTAGATAGTAATGGCAATGAACGCTCTCCTACTATAGCTCAATGGCAGGATTTATTAGAGCAAGGGGAGTTAGCTGGACCACGCGATCGCGCCCCGACTGATCCGATTGCTACTACTGGTTCAATTATCTACGGTCGAGTGGCAGGAGTAGCCCGAGGCTCTAGATGGCAAGCTCAGTTGGTGGATAATCCTACTGCTCAATCTCTAACTATTCCGCAACCGGGAAAAGCCTTTTCCTACGGACTGAGTACCCTCCATCACGGCAGGTTAGGTACTGGTCAAATTCAGAGTGCGCCGATGTTAGTCCGTTATCCAGATACCGCCTATTTTGCCCATGGTAACTATGGGGTGCAATACAGCCTGACCTTGCCACTGATTAATCCCACCCGGGATACTCAAACGGTCACCCTGGCTATTGAGACACCAATTAAACAAGATCAAATCCAGGGAGGATTAAGGTTTTTAAAGGCACCAGCTAAGCAAATATTTTTCCGAGGGACAGTGCAATTGAGCTATAAGGATGATCAAGGTTTACCTCGGACGCGCTATGTGCATTTGGTACAACGGCGTGGTGAGCAGGGGTATACCCTAGTTAGGTTGGAGATGCCACCCCTTGACCAGCGGCTGGTGCAAGTTGATTTTCTCTATCCACCAGACTCGACACCCCCCCAAGTTTTAACGGTTCGGACACATCATCAATAGACCTCTTGCATAAGTCTCAACCCAAATGTAAAAAACCTAGCCCTGTGAGGATGGCAAGGTGGGGAGTATGTCACATCAGGTTATATGTATCAATGTAAATTGATATTGTAGTCAATGTAATAAATTCATGAAATGATCAGTTGATTATTTCGATAGGTAGATAAAATGTTATACTCTAACTTACTAGACTGAAAAAGTCAAACAATGATCAGTGTCTTCCTATGTTTTCCTGTGAGCATCCTGCCTTGCGAGTTCTTGTAGTTGACGACCATGAATTAACTCGATATAGCCTTCAGTTAGCATTTTCTGCTCAGGAGAATATTGAGATAGTTGCTCTTGCTAGTAACGGGAAAGAAGCCATTGATATGGTAGAGTGCCATCGCCCGGATGTTATAGTACTTGATCTACAAATGCCTATGATGGATGGTCTCAGTGCAGCCACCCGGATCAAAAGTCTAGAGCCAGACACTAAAATTATTGCGTACTCTTCAGTAGAAGACCCCCAAATTGAGGTGATGAGCCAAACTGCTCCCGTTGACATCTTCTGTAGGAAAGATGTTGCCACTTCAGATCTAATTAATTTAGTTAGGAAAATGGGGAGGGATAAAGTTAACTGTCTACAACCACTAGCTAAAATCAGCTGAGAAACGAAAACTAAAATAAGGCGCTGCTAAACTAAGGAATTATGCAGTTATAGTCAGCTGATTTCCTAATTATTTATTCCCTTCAGTTATTCCATTAATCAGCAACGCCAATTTTTTTAGGAATCAGTTAGCCTTTCTATTCGGGGAAAGTACGCTTAAATTCATCGATTAGATCATCGAGTTCTTCCAGAGCCTGATTAACATCAATTCTGAGGGTTCCCAAATCGGGTTGCTCCAGAAGCCGTAACAAGGATTCCCGTTTACTCGTGATTAAGGTAATTCGCTCCTTAATTTTTTCCAACTCCATATTTTGGCTGTCTCTTATCTACAATAATTTTATGATAACGATCAGATTTTATCATAAAAAGGGGGAATAAGGTATTTAAGAGAAAGACTTGGTGCAATTATTAATTCGTTCTTACTTGCCTGGAGTCGGGAATATCGGTCAAGCCAGTAATCAGAGTATTGGGTTGATGTAATGATGGGAAGATGGGGGATAGGGGATACTCTTAAACCGTCATTAATCGGTACAAAACCGGATAATACGGTCAAGGTGCAATTTATTGTTGCCTGAGGGAGGGGTGGTCATGCAGTAATTGGAGTCAAACCTTCCACCCGTCTGTCTAGGCGTTCCTCAAATCCCTTTGAGGAGTTGCTTGAAAGCCTGAGTTTTACTATGCTTAAGGTCAAGCCATCCAAGCTCAACCGCATCAATTAAACTCAGTCCCATACCTCCCAAGTAACGCGCGGTACGACGCAATAACACTGCCTGCACCTCGGCTCTACTCATATACCGGGTTATCTCCTTGTCAGTACCGCGAGCAAGGATATTCTTGGCAGCATTATGGTCAGCCTGCAACACGACCCCATCAAAACCGGTAAAATTGTCCCCAGTCCTTTTCCCAAGAAGGGTTCCATTCCTCGAGTCAATTTGCGACGTGTAGCTAGGCTGAACTTCTGTAACGACCGATCCAGTCCAATTAGCCCACTTTTGCAAAGAGTCCCGCATTATTCCTTTCATCCAACTGTTTAATTTGCGGGATACGGCAAATGACTGGCGTTTATTTCGTATTGGTCGTGTTAAATCTTCTGCAAACACCTTTAAAGACTCCCCATTAAAGAGAGACTTAGATGCCGCCCCTATCATAGCCGTTAGTTCTGATTGATCCTGTCTGTAACGGCGGTTTTCTGTTTTTCTGGTTAGGTTATTTTCAAGTATTCGAGCTGACTTAGCTGGGTCGATTTTTTCTAACTTTCTGTGAAGTGCCCAAAGCTTCCCTCTATTTCGGTTCTTTCTACATATACGATCAGACTTCTTGGTGGTTACTTTTCCTAGTCCTTTCCCGTGAGCCTGACCTTCTGAATCATAGAAAGCCTCCGTGTACCCTTTATCTACCCCGACACTCCGACGTTCAGATGTAATTCCTACGGTTCCATGATCTACCAGAAAATGAACTTCAAATCTTGGCAGGAGTTGGTTATAGATTAGCCTGATTTGTCCTTTTATTTTTCGATTAGACCTGACAACTATCCTGTTCCTCTTTCCTCTCCTTAATCCAGCTAATTCTAACTGGTAGGTATTCCGCGAAAGTCTTTTACATTTATACCCTCCTTGTTGGTAAACTATCTGATTCTTAATCCAAGAATGCCCTCTTTGGAACTCTTTCCTGACGAGTCTATGAAGGAGAGTATTTTCTAGAAAAGCTAAAGTCTTAAGTTGCGTGGCATACTCTTTCCGCTTGTTCTGGTTCTCTTTCCCAGAGAATCTTCGATAGATTTTTTTTACTACAGCTTCAATACAAGCAGCTTGTTGGGCTGTTATGGCTTTAGCTACATCGCTAACAGTCCATTCCGCCAGTTTTGAGGGGAGTCCCAGAGATTCAGGAGTCCTAAAACTTCTAACTTCTGGGTAGGCTTTCTTATTACGGTCGATGTCCGGTATTACCCGATGCACCTCCGCTCCAAAGCCGTACGTGAAGCTTTCACCTCATACGGCTCCTAGGTTCTCCTTCAACCTTTCGGCTTGCAGTCATCTTGTGACGTGCT
>NZ_JAAHIG010000083.1:0-28634 GCF_010692305.1 Moorena sp. SIO4G3
GGAAAACCCATAGTCGTCACTTATGATACCACTGCTGATGAGGACATTATCTGGGGATTTGGGCTGGGTTGTAACGGTGTGCTAAACGTCTTGATTGAGCCTCTAAATCAAGATAATACCCTTAATACCTTAGCTTTTATTAATCAATGTTTCTATAACCAGCAGCAAGGTATTATTGCGACTGTTATTGCTGTGAAAGGTAGGGTTGATGTTCAGGTTGGGGCGCGTTTAATCTTACAATCAAATAATCTTGTAAATACTGATATTCAAGACTAGTATTTGACTGCTGCTTTGCTCAAAGATGCTCAAGCTGCTCTGGAAAATAAAGATTCAAGTTTCCATAAATATCAATTAGCAGTCGGTAAAGTAGATATTTTTATCGAGTTTATTAAACCCCCGCCACACCTAATAATTTTTTCAGAAAGCTTGTTGCATCGCTTCTGCAATTAGGAAGAAATTCGCGCGAAAATTCCCACACTTACCAAACTTCCTACCCTCCCCGCGCCCGGATCTCACACTTGCCTTCTTCTTTACAAATATGATATACAATCCCCATCCCCTTGTGGATGGGGCTGTTGACTGTTCAATATAACAAGAGTATAAAACTCATAGCTAAAGGCAAAAATGGAGCAAATACACTCAGAAATTGACGCAATTCGCCAGAGCATTGCCGCACTGCGTGCTGAACGTGATACCCTAACCCGCCAGGAAATTATCTTAGAAGACCAGTCTCCAGAAGCGATCGCTCAAGCCTACCGTCGTCAAGCTAGTGAAAACGCCCAGCGATCGGTAGAGATACTAGGAATCGATAATGCGATCGCAGCCTTAGAAGCCCAGTTGCAACAAAAACAGCAGCAGTTACAGCCAGCACTTACTATCAGTCAACCCCTAACCGTAGAAGACCAAATAGAACAAGCCACACAACAAGCTTATGACCACGCTGAACGGATTAATGAACTGGCAGCGGAACTAGCAGAAGAACTCAAAGCCCTAAAAGCGATCGCTCATGACCTGAGTCCCATTTATTGGAAGTTGTATCATCGACCCTTTGTTACTGGATTCAGAAGTACCTCAGTTCCCTACCTTCGTTCTGATCACGATGTTTTAAGGATTACGAAACTAGTTATTTAAATCTAGTCATTAAAATTAGTAATTCAAACGGATAACCTAAGGTTAGTTTATCCGTTTATCCCTGTTTAAACATCCAGGTTTATTTTATCTTTTACCATTAACCACCACTAACTTTCGCTTTGTAGCCCAGTTTAATCATAATTTGCACTAGTTTATCAGTATGATTACCTTGAATTTCAATAGTATTATCTTTAACTGTACCACCACTACCACATTGGCCTTTGAGCTGTTTAAGTAACTTGGTTAAGGTTTCTGGTGATGATTGAAATCCACTAATTACTGTAACGGTTTTTCCTTTACGTCCTTTCCGTGATGCCTGTACCCGCAAATCTTGCTGATTTGGCGGAAGTTCCTGAATCCCTCCTTCAACTGCAGCGTCATTGCTAGTGCCAAATTCCTGGTAGGCAATTCGATTGCCAGAGGTTTTGGAGTCAGAAGCATTGCGTTTGGATTTTGATGAAGCCATTGGTTTAATCTAGTATTAATCTATGTAAAAGTCCGGTTAATCACTTACCAAATATACCAAATAGTGGCTCGATTTTTGGGTCAGGGTAATCGGTAATCATAAACTAGCAATTACCAACTACCCATTACCCATTACTAATTACCCATTACCCATTACCCATTACCCATTATCCTATCCCGGAAAGCAACGGTTCTGGATGTCCATCTTCAGGAATACAATCGATTTCGATCTGGAAAGTCCCTTCAAATCCAGTGTCTTGCACTTGAAATTCCCAGGCACCATCCACTTCTTTCATCTTATCAGCGGGATTGACGGTAAAATCTGGCTGAGCAAATTTTTCATCGGTATGGAGGTAGAGTTCTATGGGTGTCTTGGCAATCAGAACCTGAATATAGTATTGTTTGCGGAATATGACATTGTCAGAGAAACCAAGACCTAACAAATCCCGTTCACCGACGTAAAAATCCAGCCGTAAGACCATGTCTTTCTCTTGTGCTGGGATGCTCTCATCCTCTAGGATTGATATGGTATTTAGGTAGCCTTCCCAGATCAGATTTTTGCCATCAGCCCAAGTAAATGCTGGGTTTTCGTCGGTCAAATCCTCTTTAATAAACGGACCATAGCAGTTTTCCGCAGCCTCACTCTGGTGGAACAGTTCAAAATCCACTAGACGGGGTTTAATGGATACTCCCAGAAAGAACTCACTTTTGCCAAACCAATCCTTACCCCGAGTGATTTGGCCCTTGACAAAACGTAAACGCGATCGCACATTCCCAAAGAAAAAGCGCGTTGCTACTTCAAATGCTTCCCGGGAAGTAATCACGGAGTCGAAACCACCGTGGGATTTGTGGATAAAGGTACGGGGTGCCCCAGGAATTTGGGCAGAGAATTGCTTAACTAAGCCATCACTACGGTTATAGTTAGAACCAAACTCATATCTCGGGGAGAAAACGCGGTTGAGAAAGGAGGCTTGCCGGAAATTGTAAGACTTATAGTTGGTGCCAACAATAGTTAAAAGTCGTTCTAAGGGAAAGTGTTTCTCAAAATTTTGGAACGAATAGGGGTTGTTGAGCTTACTTTGATTTTTGAGATTAAAGCGCTCTAATTCTTCTTGAGCACCTAGTTCTCCCCCAAACCCCAGCCAATCTTCTAAAATTTGGAAGGTAATGCCTTGGTGAGGAGTGCCCAAAGTGATAATTTTATTGATGTAGTCTTCAGCCTTAAGACCAAGGCTGGGATAGGTGACTTGAACTGCTTCACGAGCGATTAATCCACCCATAGAATGGGCGATGATGTTAACCTTAGGTTTAACACCTGCTTGATTTGCGGTTAGTTCACGAATTAAGTAGATCAGACGCACCAATGCATTACCATAGGTGTCAAATTTACGCTCTTTTAGGTCATAGTAGCGAAATACCCAAATGGAGCGCCAAGGCTCTTTGATAGACTCCAAAAAGTATTCTGACATCTCTGGGTTTATGACTACTTTATCCCCTGAAAAATATCTTTTTTGTTCAGTTTTGTCTGGATAATTTAGAGTATAGGTTTCGTCTTTAAGGCGCTTAAATTTATCGAAAATACCATTATCCTTTAACCACTGAAGTGATGATGGCAGGGGTTTGCCATCCTGGAGCATTTTCTGCAAAGAGTTTAGTTTCCGAGGCAGGGCTGGTTCATCTTCAATCTCCCGACTACTAAAGGTCACGACGTTAGTGGCATCCTGGTATTGCCAGTCTGACTTGAGAAAACTCAGGATTAATCCTTCATAAATCTCATTTGTTCCCTTTTTGTGTTCATAGACGGTGCCTTGGTTAAAGCCCTGATAGGTTAAGCGCTGTTCCTCTTGAATATTGAGACCGCCAAACCCACGAATTAGGATAATTGGTAAAGGAGTACGGGTAGGTACAGACATTGTCATCTCCTATGGCATATGACATGTTAATTCATCGATCTTAGCTGCTGATTTATCTATAGAGCATCAGTGTTTTTCGTCACTTAAAAATTAATAATTTAAAATCACCTCAGTTCGACATAACCAACTATCCTCCGATTCAGGAGCTTCCAGTCAGCAGCTTCGAGTCAGACTAATTAATTTTTAAGTAAGTTTGAGGATAAATTGGTTTATGTATCCACTGCTTAGCCTTTCAATCAACAGGTAGGACAAAGTCAATCATTTCCTGATGGACATTAAAATAGAGTAATTTCTTTTATCATAAACTACTTGTGATAATATTTGTGATTACATTAGCATCGGTGAAGAATAAAGTTTTACACTAGCAAATCGAGGTATGAAACAACTGAAAAAAATCTTGATTGTGCTCTTTATACTTTGCTTGTCTGTGTTTTATGGTGATTATGCCTATGCCCACGCTCGCCATCCCAGGTTGTCAAGACGCATATAGCGCTACCGGCAAGGCAAGAGGAATCCCCCCTAACCACCCTTAGTAAGCAGGGCGGGCATGCATGCTAAGGTTGACTACAAAAACTTAGGTCCGCTTTCCGCATTAAGAATTAAATTCGCCACGGGTCGCACCTGATGTTGTTTGCGGCAGGTCATGGCTGGGTCAGGGTCGTAATTAGAGGTTAAACGAACTCGATGCATAAGTTTACTGCCATTGGCTTTGGCAGATTTTCGGTCAATCAACCAGCCCAAAACCACTCGCGCTTTACATCAAGATACTGAATAATATCCAATTTAAATGCGCAACAGCTAATGACAATGCCGTAGATGATAGAATGAAATCAATGAGATAAGGGATGAAAAACATCCAAAGTCAATAACTCACCGCTAAGTCCTATGGGACTATAGCGGGAGCTTGTAGAAGCTCATAGTTGACCAGACTAAGACTTGATAATGGTCTACGTTATTTGAGTCATAACACCTGTAGGTGCGTGCCAGCCTTCAGCTCTGTTGTTAACAATTAAACATCTGTAGAGAGTTAAGGAAGTGTTGTTAACCTCTCAAGCTCTTATAACATTGTCAAGGCAAACTTTACCCACGTTGTGGAGTGTTCAAAGTAATGCGAGTTTTCGTTTTAGATCAAGATAAAAAACCTCTGGATCCATGTCACCCGGCACGAGCTAGAGAACTACTCAAGAAAGGAAGGGCTAAAGTATTTAAGCGCTATCCATTCACTATTATCATGCAGGATAGGAGTGTTGATAATTCTGTAACTCATCCACATAGAATCAAAATAGACCCTGGTTCAAAAACAACCGGAATAGCTGTCATTCAAGAACAGACTGGACGGGTGACAGGTGCATTAGAAATTAACCATCGAGGACAAAACATCAAGAATTCTTTGGAGTCCAGAAGAGCCTTAAGGCGAGGTAGAAGAAGCAGGCAAACTCGTTACCGTAAACCTCGATTTCTCAACCGGAGACGCCCAGAAGGGTGGCTGCCTCCGTCACTAGCGATGCAGCGCGGTCTTGGGGGTTTCCCCCATGAGCGACTGCATCAAGACAATGAGTCGAATATTTAATATTGAGACCTGGGTGAGACGACTGAGGAAGTTGTGTCCAGTGACTGCAATATCTCAAGAGTTAGTGCGGTTTGATACTCAAAAAATGCAAAATCCAGAAGTGTCAGGAGTTGAATATCAATATGGCGAGCTGTATGGGTTTGAGGTTAAAGAGTACCTTCTTGTTAAATGGGGACACAGTTGTGTCTACTGTGGTGCCATTAATACGCCTTTAGAAGTTGAGCACATTGTTCCAAAATCAAAAGGCGGAAGTAATCGAGTAAGCAATCTAACTCTTGCTTGTCGGTGTTGTAATCTCAGCAAAGGCAACGACCCGATTGAGAAATTTTTAAAGAAAAAACCAACAATTCTCAAAAAAGTATTAACTAAAGCAAAAACCCCTTTGAAAGATGCCGCAGCCGTCAACTCAACCCGTTGGGAATTATGGAGAAGACTAAAATTAACTGGATTACCCGTCGAGACAGGTTCAGGTGGATTGACTAAGTTTAATCGTCAGACTAGGGGTCTCGAAAAAGCTCACTGGATCGATGCTGCTTGTGTAGGTAAAACTACCCCTGGGAAAATATTACTAAACGGAATAAAACCACTGACAGTAACAGCTAAAGGTCATGGTGTTCGTCAAAGATGCCGACCCAATAAATACGGGTTCCCAAAAGCTCATGCTCCTTCTGCTAAGTTTTTTAAAGGTTTTCAGACAGGAGATATCGTCAAAGCTAACATAAAAAAAGGAAAATACGCCGGGCAGTATACAGGTCGGATAGCTATTCGTTATCGTCCAAGTTTTGTACTTCAGGTTCTTGAGAGAAAGATCGATGTTCATCCAAAATATCTAAAAACAATATTTAAGGCTGACGGCTATGAGTATGCGTCTAATTAATAACGATTCGCGCTTCGCTGGCCTATGGCCACGCTACGCGAACAATTTATTGACCTGCGGGAATTCCCAAGGGGCTGTGTGCGGAACCTGCGTCCGCACTTTATACGCCCCGTCTCCCGCTAAAACTAACGTTTATAACGGGAGTCCCCTTCCCGTATTTAGATGGCAAAAGACGTTTTCCATCAACAGGTTAAAAATGCTTTGATCAAAGACGGATGGAATATCACTCATGATCCTCTCACAATTCGGATTGGTGAGGCAGTCAAATTACAAATTGATTTAGCGGCAGAAATCGCAATCGCAGCTGAACGAGATTCCGACAAAATTGCTGTAGAAATCAAAAGCTTTATTGGCGAATCAGATATCAGCACATTTCATACGGCGTTAGGGCAATATCTTAACTATTGTCAGGCTCTTGAAGAACTTGAACCAGAGCGAATTGTTTATTTAGCGATTCCTTATGAAACTTATCAAGATTTTTTTCAGCTTTCTTTCATCCAACGCGCTCTGACACGTTACCAAGTCAAGTTGATGATTTACGATCCGAAATTGGAGGAGATTAAGCAATGGATAAAATAGAGCAATATCGGCAATTTGTAAAGCATATTTTAACTGAACACTCCCAAATAGCAACCCCTACTGATAGGGATACGGTCAAAGCCGAGCTAATATTTGATAGGGAACACGACCATTATCAATTGGCTTATGTGGGTTGGCAAGGAGATAAGCGGGTATTTGGTCCTGTGATGCACTTTGATATTATTGATGGCAAAATCTGGATTCAATATAACGGGACTGAAGACTCGGTTGCTGAGAGGTTGGTGGAAATGGGTGTGCCCACTTCTGATATCGTTTTAGGTTTTCATTCGGCTTTTAAACGCCAATTTACCCGTTATGGAGTTGGTTAAAACTATGATATCTTGTTTAGCGGTTTGCGACTTTATTACGTGCAAGGGCTGCTCGTGGTTGACTGACAAAACTTTACAGACAGCGACTGAAAATCTGGCAACATTAGTCAAAACTGACTCTGCTGTGATGTAGACAAAGGGCTGGCCCTTACTGCTTTGTTTACCAGCTTGGAACAGTCTTGTCCAGCCAGCTAAAATTGGAAATACGAAGTTGACACTCACCCATAACTGCCTGTACCGGTGCCACCAAAGGGAATTTCCGCCATCAGCGACTTCATCAAGACAATGGTAAAAAATGTATAGCGGTTTCTAGCCTAATCAGGTAAACATGATTTTTTATCTCTTGCCTCTTGCCTCTTGCCTCTTCTTTGTTCCGGTGATCCGCTGTTCCCTATTCCCTGGGCATAGCGCTATAACAAACAACCTTTAACCAACCTTAAAAACTACAAAATAGTTCCCATGTCAGACCAACCCCGTACCCGTCAGGAACTCTACGATCGCATCCGCCAAATAGGTAAAGAAGAATTCGTCCTCGAAGAAATGATTCGCTACGGATTTTGGCCAGCAGAAGGTGAGATGCCAGAAGATCCAGCGGATGAAATTCGACGGCGGGGAGAACTCCAGCGAGAACTAGCCCAACTGCGCCAAGAAAGTCAGAAACTACAAAATGAACAAGCAGTCCGTAAGCGGTTGTTAAAAGAACGGTTAGCCCAGTCTAGGCTTAAGCGTCAGGAAACCAAAGAAAGACGGGAACAACAACGGCTCGAACGTGCCCAAGCGTGGGCTATACGCCAGCAAAAGGAAATACTCTATCTCGGTGAGGAAGTATCCCCAGGTCTAAACCATACCGAAAGCGATCGCATACGATTACAAACCTATAAATTACCGCTGCTTAGCACAGCCCAAGACATTGCTCAAGCCATGGGGATTACCCTAGGACAACTACGGTTTCTCGCATTTAATCGCAAAACCGCCACCATATCTCACTACATTCGTTTCAAGATTCCCAAAAAAACCGGTGGAGAGCGATTAATTTCCGCACCCAAACCAAAACTAAAACAAGCACAACACTGGATTCTCAGCAACATACTAGAAAAATTAGAACTAGACAATGCAGCTCACGGCTTTCGACGCGATCGCTCCATAGTAACCAACGCCCAGCCTCATGTTGGTGCTGATGTGATTATCAACATTGACCTAAAAAATTTCTTCCCATCCATTTCCTACCCACGAGTCAAAGGACTTTTCCGGTCATTCGGTTATTCAGAAGCAGCAGCAACAGTATTTGGATTACTATGTACAGAAGCGGACATTGAAGAAGTCGAACTAGATAGCAAAACCTACTACGTAGCCACAAGCGATCGCCACCTGCCCCAAGGCTCCCCCGCTTCACCAGCCATTACCAACATATTGTGCCGTCGTTTAGACCACCGACTAACCACCCTAGCCACAGACTTAGGCTTTACTTACACCCGCTATGCCGATGATCTCACCTTCTCCGCCTCCGGTGATAGCCTCCGCTTTATCGGTAAACTCCTAAAACGCACCAGCTCCGTAGTAGCTCACGAAGGGTTTACTATCAATCAACAAAAGACCCGAATCCTAAGGAAATCCCAGCAACAAGAAGTAACAGGAATTGTAGTCAACGACCATCTCAATATTTCCAGAAAACAATTAAAACGCTTCCGTGCTACTCTCTATCAAATCGAAAAAGACGGTCCAGACAGCAAACACTGGGGAAACTCCAGTAATGTAATGGCAGCTATTCAAGGCTATGCCAACTTCATCGCCATGGTCAATCCCGAAAAAGCAGCCCCGTTTCAAGCACAAATCCAACGCATCAAAGAGAAATGGTTATCTAATCACCATTAGGTCTAAGCTTACCTTGTAAATTTATTACCTCCTTCTGTACACTCATACCAATCTGAAGAGACTGATTAAGTAAGCGACCATACTCACCAGTATCCTCACTCATATCAAAAGCCATCAAAGTAGCTAAATTATCATCAAGATTGCTCAACAATACCTGACGACTGTCAATTAAGTTATTATGACTTCTGATTAAATTTTCCACTTGTAAAGCATTCACTAAACTTTGTTTAGTAATAGCTAGAGATTCAATCACTTTTATCCGGCTTTCAGATTGTTTCAACTCAGTAATTGACCCCTCAATAGCCTCTATCCGTTCAGCTAACTCAATCGCTTTAATCACACCATTATAGTTATCAACCTGATCCATTAACCTCACCAAAGACTTAATTCGCTTTCCTTGTTTATAAAGATATACATTCCCAATCACTATCCCTGATACAAACAATGTCACCAGTATAGTAAATAAATAGCCCAGTTCAGCCTGGTCTTCAGGCAAAGTGCCAGAATTTTTCATAAAAATCAGGATTGGAGGCAAAACAAAAATTAAACTCAGACCCAATATAAATATCTCAGTTAACAGAACCGATAACATATGCTTTGGCTTCTTGAAGATAAACCCCCGACAAAAATCAATAGCCACAAGCTTAGCAAAATTCAGCTCTACCAGGTTTCTGATATCCTCTGACGTAATCTGTAAATTCCCTAAATTTGATGACATATCATCTCGCTCCTGTTACACCATTTTGTGATATCTTTAACCAATCCCAATCACTTGCGTAGGGTGCGTTAGGGGCTGACTTGCCCTTATTTTCCGCCTCGTAGCCAGCTTTGGGATAGTCCGCCCCGTAACGCACCATCCTTGGGCGAGCCATCATTTTCCCCCTCTTCGAGCCTTGTTCCGAAAGCCTCTCCTGTAACGCACCACCGGGTCAAAAAGCTTTAATGAGATGCACCCAAACCACACCGCGAATAAATCAAGTCCTCTTAACAGCCTCCCACCCAAACAATCCCATCCGTTATCGATAGAAGAAATAGCGCTGGTGGCAGCGCTATAGCTGCCACAAGTGTGGCTTCAAAACAGCAAATCAATAGCAAGCCTTAAACCCAGCCCATCATTTTACCAATTAACTGCAAAACATGCATATAAAAATTACTCTCTAGCTCGCGAAATAGGGCAAAAGGTTCTCCAGGAGATCCGAAGAATGGTCTGAGAGTCCATCCCAATTGACTACCAACAAATCCATAGAGCACTAACCAAGCTTTAAGAATCTTAGTGCGATATGTGTTTTCTTCAGCTTTTTGCTCAGTGATAAATTGCATACATTGGTAAAACACATTGACACCAATTAACCCAGTGATGCCAAATATTACTATATTTAAGAGCTGAAAAAATGTATAATCATCAATCGATAGACGGAAAAAGAGAGTGATAGGAGCAAAGCCAAATAGCATCACACTAATCACAGATGTCGCCGCCAAAAGCAAAGCTAGGTACTGCCCAAAATTACGTTTAGAGCCTGAGCTAATCTCATAAAAATATAAAGTCGGCAAACAAATCAACAACGTTAATAGGTATAGCGCCGGAAGTTTGATAGCTGAAGAGATAATCTGGAGGGGGTTACTAAACGAGCCGATAATTCCACCATAAATCCCAAAAAAGGCCGAGCTGGCAATTAATAAAGAAATAATCTTGATATCAATCCTAATCCCTTGGTCAACCTCCTTCAGGAATCTTTGGCGATCGCGCAAAAACTCCATAAGCACAGTAAAGTGGTTCATGACCTACTCCTAATTAAAATTTAACAAGAATCGCGGAATTCCCCAACCTGGCCTACGGCCACGCTTTCGGCAAAGCCGTTCGCGCAGCGGAGGCCGTAGGCCACGCTTCGCGAACGCGAACAACGAAGTAGGTTGGGGATGGATAGCGAGCCAAGTATTTGACTTATACCTTGACATCTTACTGTAAAGTATATATAATATTAAGTGAGGTCGATAACGAGGTTGAGTGCAGTGAAACACAAAGCCGTCAAAGTCAGGATTTATCCCAACCAAGAGCAAGTTCAAATCCTTGCCCAACACTTTGGGTGCGCTCGCTGGTGGTGGAACTATGCGCTAAATCAGTGTATAGAAACTTACAAAGAAACAGGCAAAGGCTTGAAGCAATCTGCACTCAACTCTATGCTTCCAAAACTCAAAAAGCAAGAAGAGACGAAATGGCTAAAAGATTGTTACTCTCAGGTCTTACAATCTGTGAGCCTCAATCTTAGTCGTGCTTACCAAAATTTCTTTGAAGGTAGAGCTGAATACCCTAGGTTCAAATCGTACCATCACCGTCAATCAATCCAGTATCCCCAAAACGTAAAACAGGTGGGCAATTGTCTTAAATTCCCTGGAAAACTGGGAATCGTAAAGGCGATAATTCATCGCTCACTGGACCGAGAGATCAAAACTGTAACAGTCAGCAAAACTCCTTCTGGAAAGTACTATGCTTCTGTCCTGATGGAGTATGAAGGCGCTAGTGTGGAATCCTCCACCAGTGGGAAGGTAATCGGTATTGATTTAGGCATCAAAGATTTTGCTATTTCTTATGACGGCGAAAAGACCTCTAAATTCAGTAATCCTAAGCACCTGGCTAAGTACGAAAAAAAGTTAGCCAAAAAACAACGTATTGCTGCCCGAAAGAAAAAAGGAAGTAGTGGACGCAAAAAGGCTAGAAAAATTGTAGCTAAGGTATACGATCGAATTGGAAATGTCCGCCAAGACTACCTACACAAGTTATCTAGAAAGATAGTTGATCAGAATCAAGTAGTGGTAGTCGAAAACCTAAACGTCAAGGGCATGGTTCGTAACCATAAATTAGCTAAAGCAATCTCTGATCTGGGTTGGGGAACCTTTGTGAACTTCCTTTCTTATAAGTGTGAAAAGGAGGGAAAAGTATTGGTTGAAATAGATCGATGGTTCCCTAGCTCCAAAACCTGTTCTAATTGTCATTACCGAATTAAAGAGTTGCCACTGGATGTTAGAACCTGGACTTGTCCAAGCTGTGGAACTTCCCACGACAGGGATGGTAATGCGGCCAAGAATATTAGAGCAGAAGGAATCAGGATGCTATCCTCCTCTGGGACGGGGGAGGTTAACGCCAATGGAGAACAAGTAAGACCAAGACGTGGACGCCCGTCCAAGTTAAGGCATTCTTCCGTGAAGTTGGAAGCCACGACCTCTACGTTCGCGTAGCGTGGCCATAGGCCAAGTAGGTCGTGGTAGTTCACAGCTACAAGATACAGTTAGCTATAGGAGCATGTCACTTATGCAAAAAATTTGGAGTAAAACTATACCCCCTCATGGGTTTTAGCTTGCTCTGATAGTACCTATAGCAATCCTACTCAATCATGTGTAAAATCTGGAAAATCTGAAATCCTTAGGCAAAACTTATAGCGATTCTGCGCAGCCGAGGCTATCCCTATCGCGAACGCTTCGGCCACTATATTTCACGAATCAGATTGGCCTAAAGGCCACGCTACGCTCCGGAAGCGTTGTGGCCAAAGGCCTCCGCTACGCGAACGCAAAGCGGAGGCCTTTGGCCTCAGCTTCCGCGCTTATGGGATGAAGCGTTCGCGAAGCGTGGCCAAAGGCCTCAGCTTCCGCGCTTATGCGATCGGATTGCTATAGTTCATATGTTCTACAAGTTTGACCTGGTCTCTTCACTTGGTTCCAGACAACAACCCATAACGAATCAACCCCCGGCGATACCCTCGACTCATCAACCCCATCGACAGTGCCGCTTCCACAATTTTCAAATTACTTTTAAGCAACCCTAAAATCGCTTTCGGCTCAAAAGCAGAATCAATCACAATATCCCAAAACGGTTCAACCGCATCTGACCAATCCGCCGTCCGAATAGTTTGGAAATTCAAATTGCCAGCAATTTCCTCATACTCCTGCAAAGAAATTACATAAGGTAAACAATAAACCCGATAAATCTCAGCCAAATGCTGCTGTTCATCTGTAGTCAATTGTCCCGTCGCTAACGTTATCGGACGATGACACCAAGTTGCCATTAAAAACCTTCCCCCAGGTTTAAGCACCCGATAACATTCCTGAAGAAACTGTTGCTTGTCCGGCATATGTTCTCCACTCTCCATCGACCAGACAAAATCAAAGGTTTCATCAGCAAAAGGCATATCCAAAGCATTAGCAACCTGAAACTGAACCCGTGTTGCCAACCCAGCCTCTTGCGCTCGTTGAGTTCCTCGTGATGCTTGAACTGGACTTAAGGTAATTCCAGTAACATTTGCTTCAAACTGTTGCGCTAGATAAAGTGAACTCCCACCAATCCCACAACCGACATCCAGGATAGTACTAGCTTGCTCCACTTCAGCCCAACAGAGCAATTCGTCAATCAAGTCAATTTGTGCCTGATATCGGTTTTTCTTCTCAGTACCCGCCCAGCCATAATAGCCATGGTGCATATGTTCACCCCAAACTGCTTCCCACAAGCCAGAAGAGGCATCATAAAATTCCTGAATCTGTTTTTCAAGACTCAATTTTTCAAGACTTAATGTCATATCATGTCCAGTAGCATCGTTCCGTATCACCAACTATAGCGGTTCTCACTTCCATAGACCATACCCAATTGAACGGTGGCACACCGTGATCCGCTACTAAGGAAAAAGGGTCTTGACAGATGGTAAATCACAAATGAACAATGACAAAGACAAAGGACAAAGACAAATAACAAATGAGACATGACTATTCCCCGAACCATTTGCCTTGGATTCCTTTCCGTAATTGCCATCGGAACTCTTTTGCTAATGATGCCATTTGCTGCTAGCGATGGCACATGGACTAACCCCATGGTGGCACTATTCACCTCAACTTCTGCTGTCTGTGTTACTGGTCTAGTGGTTGTCGATACTGGCTCCTATTTTTCCTTTTGGGGACAGTTGATTGTGCTTGGCCTCTTTCAAATTGGCGGTTTGGGCTATATGACCACCACCACATTTCTCATTTTACTACTAGGGCGCAAGTTCAAATTGAAGCAGAAAATCGCCATTCAACAAGCTTTAGATCGACAAGGTTTACAAGACAGTGCAGCATTAATTCGTTCCATCATTGCCACAGCAATAATTTTTGAAATTACAGGCATTTTTCTACTTTTACTAGTTTTTGTTCCCGATTATGGATTATACCAGGGACTCTGGTTAGCCATTTTTCATAGCATCAGTGCTTGGAATAATGCTGGATTTAGTCTGTTTCCAGACAGTTTAACAAGTTATCAGTCATCTCTTCTCCTCAATCTAGTGATCACAACTCTAATTATCTGCGGTGGCATTGGTCAACAGGTAATTTTTGAGTTTTATCTTTGGTTGCGCGATCGCATTCTCCGACGACGTCAGTCTCTGGAATTTTCCCTGAATTTTAAAGTAGTCACTAGCACCACTATCTTTTTGTTAATAGTGGGATTAATCGCATTTTTATTGATCGAATTTAATAATTATAACACTTTAGGATCTTCAACATTATCAGACAAATTTCTCCAAGCCTGGTTTCAGTCAGTTACCACCAGAACCGCAGGATTTAATAGTATTGATATTGGTAAAATGACCACAGCAGGGTTATTTCTTACCATTGCAATGATGTTTTTTGGAGCCAGTCCCGGGGGAACAGGTGGTGGCATCAAGACTACAACAGTAAGAATTTTAGTTAGTTCTACCAAAGCAATTTTACAAGGCAAAGAAGAGGTTTATCTATATAAGCGCCAGGTGCCAATTGAGATAATTCTAAAAGCCATTGGAGTCTTAGTCGGATCAGTCACTACAGTAATTCTCTCAACACTTTTAATTTCCCTAGCTGAGCCAAATATGGATTTTATTGAGATTTTATTTGAAGTTGTCTCAGCCTTTGCTACTGTCGGTCTGTCCACAGGGATTACCCCAGACGTTTCTACCTGGACAAAGCTAGTTTTAATTGGAACAATGTACATTGGCAGGGTTGGAGTTTTGTTGCTCATGGCATCCCTACTAGGAGAACCCCGTCCCAGTTCAGTTCACTATCCAGAAGAAAACTTACTTGTGGGATAATCCTAGGGAAAAGGTCTACTTGCTTGCCAATGGCAAATGGCAATTAACACTTAACAATAAACAAGTAACACGTAAAAACTTACTAAAACTACAAGGGATACACTAAGCAAGTCACAGGAGGCATCGTGAATCTATCATTTTTAACATTCTTGCGTAACCTACCCAAAGAGAATAAACAGTTTGCCGTTATTGGATTAGGGCGTTTTGGTCGAGCCGTCTGTTCCACACTATACCAACTTGGCTATGAGGTTCTGGGTACTGATATTGATGAAAAACTAGTGTCCCAAGTGTTAACCGAGAAAATAGCTTCCCATGCTGTGCAGCTCGATTCAAAAGAACCCTTAGCCTTGAAAGAAGCCGGAATTTTAGAATTTGATACAGTAATTATTGCCATCGGTAACTATTTACAAGAAAGCATTATCACCACCCTCAACTTAAAAGAAGCAGGAGTTTCTTACGTCATTGCCAAAGCTTCCTCAGAAGTTCATGGCAAGCTGTTAAAACGGGTAGGAGCCGATCATGTAGTTTTTCCTGAGAATGACGCAGGTTGTGCTTTAGCACGCTCCCTTACCAAACCATCCATTTTGGAATGGTTTGACCTAGACTCTAAGCACAGTATTGTCGAGGTCAGAGTGCCAGAAAAATTTGATGGCAAAACCATTATGGAACTGGAATTGCGCAAGCGCTATGGCTTGACTGTCCTGGCTATCAAAGGAGATGCTGAATTTGAGATTAACCCTGACCCTAATCAACTGCTGTACAAAGATATGCTTATGGTTATCATTGGCTCCAACGCCGATATTGACCGCTTACCCATCTAAAGCGTAGGAATCCCTCTTTCTGGTTCAGACTTTTCCGGTTCCATCTGTTCAGTTTCAGTGGACTGTACCTCAGGAGTTTCTTGGGATTCTACCTCCAGAATGTCAGGAGACTTCATCTGTGGAATTTCAGGAGAGTCTACCTCAGGAGTTTCTTGAGTATCAACCAAAGAAGCTTCTGGTTCTAGCTGCTTGATGTACTCATCAACCTCTGTCACCTTTTCCTCATTACCACCAAAGGCGAATAACTCTCTAGCTTTGACCAAAGAAGAGATAGCTTCCTCTCGCTGTTGAGACTTTTCTAAGACTACACCCAAGTTGTAATGACCTTCTGCTAATGCCGGAGACAGGGTAAGAGCTTGCTGATATTCAGCCATGGCGTCCTCATACTGTTCTTGCTGTTGTAGAGCAACACCAAGGTTGTAGTGGGTCAAGGCGTGGTAAGGATCCAGTTGCACAGCTAATTTGAGTGTGGTAACTGCTTCGGCGTAGTCACCATTGGCTGTCAGTGCTGCCCCTAGCTGTCGGTAAGCATCCACATTTTCCGGTTCCAGTTCCGTCACCAAGCGAAACCGAGTAATCGCTTCCGCCAACTCCCCTTTCTCAAACAAAATTACCGCTAATTGATACTGAGCCGGAGCCAAGTTCGGGTCAACCTTAACTGCTTCCCTAAAGGATTCCTCTGCCGCTGACTTTTCCCCTTGCTCCACCAGTAATACTCCTAACTGGTAGTGTGCTTTCTCCAATTTAGGTTGAGTGCGAACTGCTTGTCTGAGTGCAGTAGTTGCTGGTCCAATCTGCTCTTGCTCGACTAAAATCAGTCCCATGTTATAGTAGGCTTTGCCATAATCTGGGTCTAGGCGAATGGTGGCTTGGTAGTGTTCGATCGCCTCTTCTTGATTACCCTGAGATTCCAGGGCTAACCCTAAGTTATAATAAATATCAGCTGATTCAGGATTGAAAGACAACGCCTGTCGATAAGCAGCGATCGCACTATCGGGTGCCCCTTCCTTGTAAAAAGCAATGCCTAAGTTGTAATAAGCTTGTGACAAGGTTGGGTCAAGGGCAATAGCAATTTGGTATTGTTCCAATGCCAGCTGGTTCTTACCCTGCTGCAAAAACGTATTCGCCAACAAATAACGTCCCATGGCCATATAGGGGTCAAACTCAAGGGCTTTACGAAAAGCGCGCTCTGCCCCAGGAAAGTCCCGACGTCCGTACAGTTTCACCCCAACTTGAAAGTATGAAGCCGCATCCAGGTTATTGGAGTATGGACCTTCCATCAACTGCTTGGTTCCTTTATACTCAGGAATCTCTTTCCCTTCAGCTTGACCAAAACTTGTCAAACCAAAGCTGATGATAGTGGCAGCTAGCAGCGGTATCGTTCTCATTCACCCTTTTCCTATACGCTGAGACATTTTTGGTATACTACAGGATAATATTTTTTTACTAGAATAATTCGCCGCTTATCAAGCCCATCCCCACAGGAAATGACCCTAGCTGCTGCTCCGATATGCGATCGCAAAGATCAAGCCCTATCCCTAGTTGATTCAGTTATTGCCCAATCCCAAGCAGAAGGGGTATTCGTCAGTCTCAGCCTTGGTGACGAATTTCTGAGCCGCTTCTCGGAAAATCAGATTACCCAGAATATCAGCCGCCAACGCTGCCAACTTACCATTACCAGTTATTTCGGTAAGCGTTGTGCCTCTGCTACCACAACAGAACTAGACCCAGAGGCAATAGCCCAAACTATCCAACGTTCAGAACAACTGGCTCGCATTGCCCCAGAAGATCCTGAATGGGTACCCCTACTCGAATCCCAGGATTATGAGCAACGCACCCCAGCCTTCGATCAAGCCACCGCTAACCTTTCCCCCTTGGAACGGGGAGAAATAGTCAAGGGAGTATGTACCTTAACTGCTAAGGCAGGAGTCGAAGGGTCGGGTAAGCTTAGTACTCAAGCTTTTTTACGAGTTGTGGGGAACTCCCAAGGGTTACGAGCCTTAGACCAAGGTACAGAGGCAGACTGTAGCGTGACAGCCCGTATAGACGATGGTTCAAGTTGGAGTCATAGCACCGCCTTTGCCATAGAGCAGTTACCGATTTTAGAGAAGTCATCGATAACAGGTCTAATTGAACGAGCCTTAGCCTCACGTCACCCCCGTCAGGTCAATCCAGGCACCTACCCAGTCATCTTTGATGGTGCTGCCTTTGCGGAATTGCTGTCTTGGGTAATCTGGAATATGGATGCTCGGGCAGCGGATGAAGGACGTTCCTTTATGTCCCATAGTGATCAAACCGGTAAGCCTACTGGTAACCGCTTGGGTCATCCAATGTTTAGCCCTATCGTCCAGGTACAACGCGACCCTGCTCATCCCCTACTCCAATTAGGCACTTGCTTTCGGGATGGGTTGAGTAATCGCTACACCGAGGTGATTAAGGATGGTATTCCCCAAATCCTTTACTATAGCCGCTATTGGGCAGCTCAGAAAGGTAAAGATCCAACCGGACTATTGTTTCCCATTGTCATGTCCGGTTCTAGCCAAAGTCTAGCTGACCTGATTGCCCAGACAGAGCGAGGTATTTTGGTAAATCGTGCTTGGTATGTGCGCTATGTCAATCCCAAAACCCTAGAAGTCACAGGGATGACTCGTGATGGCACATTCTGGATTGAAGACGGTCAGATTGCCTACCCGATTAAAAACCTGCGCTTTAACCAAAGCCTGCCCCAAATGTTGAAAGAAGTCGATGCCCTAACAAAAGTACAGCGCTACGGTAATATCGTAGTTCCAGGAGTTCGGGTCAAGGCATTTAACTTTGATAGTATCACTGACAGCATTTGAGGCAAATCATGAATGATGAAATATGAAGAATTAAAGAAGAAAGCTGTCATGTGAAATGTGAAAGCTCACATGTGAAAACTTTACCTTTTACCTTTTGCCTTCACTTAACCCATTACCCATTACCCATTTAGCCCTTAGGTGTTTCTGCTTTGGGGTCATTTACTACAGCAGGACAACGAATGGTAAAGGTAGAGCCAACACCAATCTGGCTTGTCACGCTAATTTTACAACCCATCATCTCGCAGAAGCGTTGGCTGATGGAAAGACCTAAACCCGTTCCACCATACTTTTTGGTGGTTGAATTATCTGCCTGGGTAAATGGTTGAAATACTTTGTTAAGCTGTTCTGGAGTCATACCAATGCCAGTATCAGTTACTGAGAAGATCAACCAATGATCAGATTCGAGATTCGCTAAGGTATTGGGGGAGGTAGGAATATCGATGGTGCTGTAGGAAGGACTTGAGGATCTCGAATAAGGTTGGGATAACTCCAAGATGAGTTCGTTCTTGCCATTCCTATGGTTACTTCCTTCACGCTTAATGCTAAAAGTAATCGTGCCTGTCTCAGTGAATTTTGCAGCATTACTTAGCAAGTTTAACAGAACCTGCTTGAGCTTAGTCCGGTCAGCCACCATTGTCCCGAGAGAGTCAGCACTGCTGATCTTTAGACTATTGTTCTTTTTCTGCATCAGTGGCTTAGCAAGGCTTTCCAATTCCACTATCAGGGTGGTAACATCAAAGCTTTCTAAGTACAGGTTCATCTTGCCCGCTTCAATCTTTGAAATGTCTAGAACATCACTGATCAGTGTGAGCAGGTGCGTACCAGAGTTCCAAATCTCCTTTAAGTCAGAGACGAACTCGTCATAGCCTAACTCCTCGGCATCTTCCCACAGCAACTGACTTAAGCCCAGAATACCGTTAAGGGGTGTCCTTAGCTCATGGCTCATACTAGCCATAAACGCACTCTTGGCATGGTTGGCTTCTTCAGCCGCTTCTTTTGCCTGTTGCAATTCAATCTGAGCCAACTTGTTCTCCGTAATATCCCGGACAATGGTCAGCACTTCGTTATCTCCACTGACCACAATCCTTGCTTCAAAATGGCGGCGTTGGCCATTAATAAACCTCTCATGTTCAAAGATTTGGATCTCCCCAGTTTCCAAAGCTTGCTTAACATTGCGGATATAAAGTTGAGCTATATCTGGTGGTAATACATCATACACCGTTTTACCCAAGACTTGATCAAAAGACCCAAAAGAGTTCTGATTCCTTGCCACTTTATAATCTAGAAATATACCATCGTTGCTAAAGTGCAACATTAAATCTGGGATAGCATTAAGTAAGGCTCGATTTTTCTCTTCACTTTGGCGCAGAGCTTCAGCTCGCTGTTCCAAACTTGCAACGAGTTTTTGCAGCCGGGAAGTCATGCTGTTGAAGGAATCTGCCAACTCCGCTAGCTCATCCTTGGTGTGAACAGTAATCGTCTGGTTCAAGTTCCCAGCCGCCAGACGCTTGGTTGCAGCAGTCATCTGTTGCAATGGTTCAGTGATTGACCGACTCAGCAGCAGTGCCAACAGGGTACCAGCAGCCGCTGCAGTTACTGCCACCACTAGACCTTGATTGCGTACCGCAGCACTTTTATTATTCAGGGGAGCTGTAGACAGTCCGACACTAATCGCTCCCACTGTCTGATTCCCTAGAATCACTGCCTTACCAGCAAAAAGTTGGTTATTTTCCCACCTAACAACTGTATCTTTACTCCTTAGCAGCTCCTGGCCAACAGAGTTACTCTCGAGACTATACACCTGACCGTCTACCGGATTGGCTTCGGCTACAATACGTCCATCTTTTTGGTAGATGAAACCCTCCTCAACTAACCCCTGCTCCCCCAGCTGCTCCATGACCTGCTCCAAAGAATCAGCATCTGCAAGGTAGAGCGCATCAGCAGTCACTAAGATCAGAGTCTTAAGCAATAGTTCAGCCTGTTGCTTGAGTTCTTTACGAAAGGTTTGTTGCTCACGGTGCAGAGATAGCATGGTGACACTAGCCACTGCCACAATGACCAAGCTAGTCATGGTCATTGTCAGTTTAGTGGCTAATGGCCATTGTCTCCAGCTAAATCTGCCCATGGAATTTACCGATTCTCAACAATGTTGTATAATTGTTGCATCCTGTCCAACCCCTGTAGAGTTGGGAATTCATCAAACTTAGCAGTCTTCTGGAACTTAGTCAGCACTTCTTTGCCCTTGGGGTCCTCATCCATGGTAGTCAGGATACTTTTGAGCTGAGCCATTAACTCAGGATCCATATTGGCTGGAACCATCACGACTTGCCGAGGCACTTTTTCCGTCTCAGCCAGGATAGTCATGGCTTGCCGGACATCCTCGGGGACTTGCGCGAAAGTCTGGTTATCCACTGCACCAGCGTCTGCCTTTGAGCTAATCACCCATTGGATAGTATTTTCATCATCATCACTGAAGATATACCCCACCTCATTAGCTGCCACTACATCACTAGCTGATCCCTTTTCCTTAGGCTTCAAACCTGCTTCAATCAGATAAGCCATAGGTAACATATAGCCAGAGGTCGATTGTCTATCATCAAACGCGACCTTCTTACCCTTGAGGTCAGCTAGGGATTTAATCCCTCGGTCTTTCATAGTAAAGATAATCGTGTGGTACTCAGCATCACCCCGTTTCCAGCGGCGCAAAATTGGTTGAGCACCAGACTCTTGATTAATCCTCATGGCTGGGTAGAGACTATCGAAGTATAGGTGTACCTCCCCTTCTTTGAGCCAATTGATCATGGTCGGAAAATCCGAGGCAATTTTTATTTCGCCAGCGTTAATATCGAACTGACTCAAGTTCTCAGCCAGGTAATCTGCCAGGGGCTGGAAGCGGCGGATCTTTTTGGCTGGATTCTTTGAAATATCACCTAAGACAATAACCTTAGTGTCTTCAGAAATTGTCGATGGCTCTAAGCTAGGGTTTGATTGTTCTGCTGGTTGACTACAGCTCACTAAGGAAGTGAGCAGACCAACGAGCATAACTTTTCCTAACAGCTTGGTTAACATAGTGTCCTACTCTCAATTACAGTTAGAACCGATGTCTTCACAGGTAGATACTAGGGTTAGCCATGTCAGGATGGCTACCTTAGCCAACTTAGCAAAGTTTTCAGTGAATCTACCTAAGAATAGCCATTTCCTGCAGGACACTCTACCTCAACACAAAAGCCCATAGGTAAATTCACTGATTCGGTTATCCCCTTGAACTGTAGATGCCTTAGTAATTCCTTGGGTTAGGTGAAGATCAATACAGGGAACTTTATGCCAGAACACCCTAGTGCAGTTGGGGTAGAGCGAGTTGCATGCTTTGAGGGAATGACACACTCGCCTGATGGACAAAGGGAAAAGGTATTCGTCTTACCCCAAGCCCTTTTCCTTGTCCTCGTAGGTTTTGCCTCCGAAAAATCATCTCTTTGAGAGTACCTTAGTTTCACCAGTTTCACCTCCCCATAGACACCCTCTGCTAAAGCAGACCTTGCATAGCTCGAAGCTCCGGTTTCTTGAGAAGTCATAGATTACCCTCCCGGTTAGACAATGACTCTTGAGCATCAGAGTAGATGCATTAGTGTGGTAGAACCTAGGAGCTATTTTATATGGTATCACTTTATCTGGTCAGATCACATTATCTACTTACTAGCAATTGTTTTGAAAACTTAATAGTTATGGGATTTTAATGTACACCTTATACTAGATATCGAATTAATTAATTGTATAACTTTAATATTTTTTAATTATTTTTTGGGTTAAATAAGTGATTTTTTGTGTCCATTAATTCTGGTTATTATCCCATGGAGTATAGGATTTAAAATATCAAGGAATCACGAAAAAAATTGATAATATAATTTTTTATATTAATTTAAAAGTTCTTCGTTATAGGATTAATTTCAAATTCAATAATGCTACTTGGTAGTATAACTCGATCGACACTCTAAATTTGCCTGAAAAAGGTTAAATACCCTAAAGACTATTTATAATGGCGGTGTTTGACACTATGCTCTCGATTAATAATAGTTAATATGAATAAAAAAAAGATTTTTTTGTTTAAAAATAGCTAGGTTTTAGTTTATAAAACTACAGAAAGAAGAACTCCTAATTATGAGGAATAGTTAAAGGGATAATTTTTTTTATATAAAAACTTAATCATATATCCAAAACTATGCTAATATTTCTTAATCATATTCTGCAAATTACCGCCAAAGTGGCGTGAAACAAAGTTGGATTAGCTTTTAAATTAAAGTTATCCCATCAGGCTGTGGTGATTCCTTATTTAAAGATTGAGTAAAGACTTTGTGAAGTTTCAGTAAATATTTGGTGAAGTTTCAGTGAAAATTACTAGAACTACACGAAATTGATCACTGATTTAAAAAATTTCTCATAATTGCATCATAAATTGCATCAGAGCCATTTAATTTACAGTATTAGCTAAGTATTATCTATACCTAGACGGAGCAAGGAACACCATGGTAAAAGATCAGAGTCCATCTATTTCTCATAGAAAAATGCCTAAGATCATACAATCAACCATTAACTCAACATTGCTGTTGGGTATACTAACATCACCTGCCGCAGCCTTCTCCCTAGACATCAAACCGATTTCTACCTTTTCCACGGGAATCTTCGATGATGGAGCGGCGGAGATATCGACTTTCGATCCACTCAGCCAAAGGTTATTCGTTACCAATGCTAGTAGCAATCAAGTCGATGTCCTGAATTTTGTCGGAGGCAACCTTTCGTTATCCACCACCATCCCCCTGGCATCGTTTGGGGCAACACCAACCAGTATTGCCTCTAGCAATGGCTTACTAGCGGTTTCCGTAGCCAATGAAGTGCAAACTGATCCAGGCACAGTGGCTTTCTTTGACACCAACGGTAAATTCAAAACATCGGTCAGGGTTGGTGCCTTGCCTGACGCAGTAACCTTTACCCCAAATGGCAGAAAGTTACTGGTTGCCAATGAAGCAGAGCCAGCCTTCTCAGAGACTTTAGGTCAGATCGTTAATCCAAAGGGGTCGGTTAGTATTATCGACCTTCTTGACCCGAAGCATCCTACTGTCAGGACTGCAGACTTTAGTTCGTTCTCAAAACAGGATCTGGAAAACCAGGGAGTGCAGCTGTTTGTCGATGCATTCGAAGAAATTGAGGCTTCATCCCAGGAGGAATTCGGCATTGAGAATTTATTCCAGTCCCCGATTACCCCTGATCGGGATCTCCAACCGGAAAACATCACTGTCTCAGAGGATGGTAAAACTGCCTGGGTAGCACTCCAGGAAAACAATGCCATTGGTGTTCTAAACCTAGAAACTAATAAGTTCACCAACGTTGTGGGTCTCGGTGTCAAAGATCACAGTCAGCCTAATAATGGTTTAGATACTAGCGATAGAGACGATGCTATCAATATCGAAAACAGGCCAGTGTTTGGGTTATTCCAGCCAGACCAACTTGATGTCTATACCGTTGACGGCATAACTTACTTAGTGACTGCTAACGAAGGCGATTTCCTCCGCATTGAGGGTGACTTAGACGGTCAAGAAGAAACGTTTTTCCAGGAAGATGATCGGATAGATGACTTAGTGTTAGACCCAACTGCCTTCCCTGATGCGATCGCTCTACAAGAAGATGATGTTCTAGGACGTTTGCAAGTGTCAACGATTAATGGTGACCCTGATGGAGACGGTGACTTTGACGAACTGTTTGCCTTTGGAGGACGCTCGTTCTCAATTTGGAAGGTAATAGAGGATGACTTAGAGCTAGTTTTTGACAGTGGCGATGCTTTTGAACAAATAACTGCTGATCTATTTCCGGATTTCTTCAACGCTGAGGCTGAGGAAAACAACTTTGATAACCGCAGCGACAATAGAGGTCCGGAACCCCAGGGGATAAAACTGGTTGAGTTATTCGGTCGCACCTTTGCCTTCATCGGTTTTGAGCAGATTGGTGGCTTCATAGTCTATGACGTTACCGATCCTGAAAATCCATTCTTTGTGAATTACATCAACAACCGTGACTTCCTAGGGGATCCTGAGGCTGGTACAGCAGGGGATCTTGGTCCTGAAGGATTGCTTTTCATATCAGCAGAGGATAGTCCCAATGACACACCGATGCTAGTTGTTAACAATGAGGTCAGTGGCACAACTACTGTCTACTCAATCGAAAAAGTACCAGAACCAAGTTCTATATTGGGTCTGTTACACGTTATTGCTTTAGGGTGTATGGCTTGGAAGCGAAAGCTTTCAACAACATGTAAAGAAACTAGCCTTTAAAAGCAAGGAAGACTGGGGGAATCATATCTCCTCCAGTTTAATCACTTGGTATGCAGGTAAATCGTTAATTGTTAATTGTTAATTATTAATCGTTAATTGTCTATGTAATTATTTAGGTGTAGGGGTTGACAAACTCTGTAACTTGTGAATTTGGCAGCAAAAACCAGCAAATTTGGATCGTTTCATACAGTTTGATTCATTCTGCTGGCAAAATGGTCAAAAGAGATTCTAAATCCACCCCAAAACCTGAATAATTACATTTTCAATTTTAAATTTTTAATACACATCACACCCTTTCATCTAATAAATTTAACCGAAATTTAATCTAAGTTTAATCGAAATTTTATCTAATTTTTATCTAATTTTTATATCATCAATGTATTAAAACTGTTTTAATTGGTATTATTCCATCATCCCATCACTCCATCACTCCCTAAACGAATTTTCCATTGAGGGGGCAAGAAGTCATGAATTGGGTTATGAATTGGGTCAAGGCCAAGGAATCTGGGGATTAGCCGCCAACTCGCTAGCCACTGCTGCTGCGCCATATTGATTCAGATGACTCGGATCAGCAAAATACTGATTTTGGTTTAGCCACTGGCTCCCCATATCGATAAAGATAAATCCTTGATCAGTTTGTTTGAGCATCCACTGCTGCAATTTCTGTTCACGACTCAGACGCACTGGATCTAAATAGTCTTTGGTAAGGGGTAAGTTAACCACCACTAAGGGAATCTTTTGTTGCCTCAAAAAGCTTTTAATAGCATTGACAGCAGTAGTCTGTTTACCAGCAAAACTGAAGGGCTGATAATCGGCATCATATCTCCCTGACACTCGTGGATGGCTCCGATAGTAAATTTTTGGGTTAAAGGTGCCATTCATAGGGAGAAAACCATTAGCATTGATGGCAAAAGTACTATAGCCAGTGTTGGCGGGAGTTAACTGTTTTGAAACCAGTTGCAGGTTGCAGGTTGCAGGGTCTAGGTTGCAGGGTCTAGGTTGCCGATTTGAAGTTAAGGTCGCTGTTGCCCAAAGTCTAGTTTCTGGTGCCCATTTTTGATAAAGTTTAGTAGTAACACTGGAAATAGTAGACTCAGAAATAGCTTGGCAAGTATTAACTGATTCCTTTTGACTTTTAGGAAGTGTGGGGCGATCGCCTGCCAGCAAACGTTTATATCCCTCAGAGGCGACAAGGGATTGATAGGTGCGGTCTACTCGTCCACTATTGAAGGCACGCACCCCATCAGCCCAGATCACTAACTGTGGCAATTGTTCTGGAGTCAGGAGCTGACGGAGTTGGAAGTCAACAAATTGAGCTGTGGCACCATTGACCCCAAAATTGAAAACCTTTAGCTCTCCTTTGCCTAAAATCCCTAAGGATTTTTGGAGTTGCTGAGGATCAAGCCCTTGCAATGCCCGCGAACTACCTACAATTAGAATGTCAGGCCTACCAACGGCAGCAATATAGGATAGATAAAGCCGTAGCTGCTGATCAAATATTTCGTTATCAAAACTAGAGAAGGGCAAGGATGACGTGGTTGCTACTGCTTCAAGGTACGCTAACTCTAGGTTATTGATATATTCAGCAATTTTTTTTTGAGCAAAAATCCGTTTAGGACTGTCTGCTGGGATAGCTTGCAAATCCTCAATGGCTTGAATCCACTCATTGATCACAAAATGCCAATCTTCTGTTGATCGAGCTAATTGTGCCATTGCAGTTGCTCTTCGTTCTTTTTTCATACCCTTGGTAATCGGATCAATAGCAGAGCAGGCTGGGGGAGAACCCTGATCGACTACTTGATTCCCAGAGGATACTGCTGCTGAGGGCAATAGTGTGTTTGCTGCATGGTAGAGTGGCGTAGTCTTCCAAAAGCCAGCCGCAAGTAGAAGTGATGCTATGGTAGCGCTACTGTAGAGTCTAAACCAGAATTTCCGCATGGTTTTGATGGGGTAGGCTCAACTTACTTCAATAAGTTCAAACTCGAACTATGTTGACACTCTACCCTTCTTATAAGGAAGAATATTCTTAGTGAGAGCGAGTCCACTATTACCTATTTTAGCACAATTGTTATCCCAATGTATGAAAAGAGTTGGCTCAGCTCATGCTATCTATAATTATCTATAATTATGATAATGGTGTTTAGTTAAACCGTGCTGACTCAGCCAATTACTAGTAAGATAGTTAGTAGATTTCACCACATAGTTGAATTAAAACAGTTCTTTCTCTAGGACCATCTAATTCAACGAATAAAACAGATTGCCAGGTGCCCAAAGCTAATTTTCCATCAATAATAGGAATATATTCGCTGTTGTTTAGCATCATGGCCATTAGGTGAGAGTGGGCATTGATCGGCTCATCAGGAGGTACAATCCTTAAGTGCAGGTCATTATGGAGATATTTACCATCTTTAGGGGCTAGCTTGTCTAGATGGACTTTGATATCTTCGAGTAATCGTTCTTCGTATTCATTAATTGCTAACGCAGTAGTTGTATGTCTGGAAAAAACTAAAGCATGACCGTTTTTAACCCCAGTAACCTCTAGTAATTTGCTGATGTAATCGGTGATATTGTAGATGGCTATAGGTTCGTGGGTTTTAAGTTCGATTATTTCACTCTTGACCAGCATGACTGCACACCAATAAACTAATAACGTTGACAATTAAACTAAAATACCAGAAATTTTGAAGATGAAAGAGCAATTGCTCCGTTGGCTTAACCAAATTTTAATGCTCGATGTTTTTCTAGTCTTATTGAGCTTTTTTTGGTTTGCGATCGCATTGGTTGGTCGTTCGGTTGGTATTCCCTTGGGACTGGAACTATGGTACAGCCTTTGGGAACCAGTATTTACTCCCGCCATTGGCGTGCTGATGGCTGGAGCAATAGTTAGTGGACTAATTAACCAGATTTCTAAGCGTTTGACGTCGAACTGAGTGACTAAGTGCCTAAGTGTGTAAATGCGTAAGTTCTCAAAAATAACCAATAACTATATAAATATGGATAGAACATGGAAACTGTTTCATCCTTAATCCTTAATGCTTCATGGTTTATCCTTAATCCTTGATACTTCATTTGATAATTTTTCTAGGAAAGAGCCATGTTGCGTAACGCTGTGTTGGTCTTAACCATGATTTTCATAGTCGGTTTGGCAAACCCGAGCACTGCCCAAACCGCTGACTACCCCAGTCTTTGGGATAAATTAGCAGAACTAAAGTCCCATGAGTTTGTGGATTTAACCCATACCTTTCATCCCCAGATTCCCCACTGGCCAGGCTTTGATCCTGAAACACGCACCACAACCTACTACTACGATGAGATGGTTGGCACCAAGGGGTCTGGATTTTGGGCACAGCGCTATAATATTCCAGGTCAGTGGGGTACCCACGTTGATCCGCCAGCTCATTTCGTTAGGGGTAAACGGTTTCAGGATGAAATCCCGGTCACTGAAATGGTGCTACCTCTTGTGGTAATTGATGTCAGCGACAAGGTCAGTCACAACCCCGACTATCAAATTACCCTGGACGATGTACAAGCTTGGGAACAGAAATACGGTTTAGTGCCAGAAGGGGCATTTGTAGCAATGCGTACGGATTGGTCTAAGGCTTGGCCTAGTATGACCAAAATGCGTAATGCTGACGCTAATGGTATTGCCCATTATCCTGGCTGGAGTGCTGAAGTACTGAAATATCTGTACGAAGAACGCTACATTACTGCTTCCGGTCATGAACCCACTGATACTGACCCTGGAATTGCCACTAGCCAAGGGGACTATTCCCTAGAAAATTATATTCTCAGCCAAGACAAGTATCAGATCGAGTTGCTGACTAACTTGGATCAGGT
>NZ_JAAHIG010000084.1:0-28504 GCF_010692305.1 Moorena sp. SIO4G3
ATTCATTGGAGCAAGTCTATTGACAAGCCGAGAGGTTGAGAGAATCTAGGAGCCGTATGAGGGGAAACTTTCACGTATGGCTTTGGAGCGGAGGTGCCTGGGCTAATCCCCAGCATCGACCGTAATCGCTGTCCATTCAAGACGATTCTGTTCCTGATGTTATCCCAGTAGATAGCGTTTCTAATCCTGTCGGGATAGACATGGGTCTCAAGTCGTTCTTAATAAAATCTGATGGTTCCGAGGTACCAATCCCTCAATACTATCGGAAAGCTCAAAAACGACTAAAGAAAATCCAGAAAGCTGTCAGCAGATCCAAGAAAGGCAGTAATAATAGAAAGAAAGCTGTCGTCAAACTGGGAAAAGCTCACAAAAAAGTAGCCGACACTAGAAAAGATTTCCATTTCAAGACAGCGAAAGAGCTTCTAGATAGTCATGATTTGGTAGCTCATGAAAAATTAAATATTAAGGGTTTGGCGAGGACTAAAATAGCCAAATCCATCCTAGATGCTGGTTGGGGTCAATTTCTGTCTATCCTGTCAACCAAAGCCGTTCGCGTAGCGTGGCCTACGGCCTTAAATGCTGGGTTGGTCACGAAAGCAGTAAACCCCAGGAATACCAGCCAAAACTGCTCCAATTGTGGCAAAAAGGTACCAAAGAAACTAAAAGACCGCATTCATTACGGAACTCCCAAAGCTGAAAGCCCCGTGTTTTTAAACCGGGGATGAAAGCTCATAGCGACTTTAGTCGCCGTAAAAAGGACTTCTATCAAAAAGTTGACACTACGTTAGCGCCATAGTATAATCAAAGTATAGGGTACAGGCTGAAAAACCGAGGCTGAGCCGGGAGAGAGACCCGTAACTTATTGACCTAAAAGTAGTAATGCCCGGAGGGTAGGGAAAATCCTCCTTAAAAACCCAACCATCGACTACCAATCGGTGTGTGAACCCAGCAAGACACAACTTGAGAAAACAATGGTACGGCGGGGCACGCCGGAACCTACGTGAAACAGGGAAGCAACGGACTCTATAAGGCACTTCTCAATAAGTAGCTAAACGCTTAGGGAGACCAGCCCGCTGGGTCTTTCGTAAACTAAACTAAAATCTTAGTCTTGACGGGATTTCGGTTTAGGTACTGCCGCAAGGATACGAAGGTTTAAGGCCGGTCGTAGATCTAAGAATCCCCGTCTTTTTAAAGCGGGGAGTGTCAATGCCCACATTGTGGATACACAGCAGATAGAGATGTGAACGCGGCAATTAATATATTAAATTTGGCGGTGGGGCATCCCGTCGGTAGTAGTGCGGCTCGTTCCTAATAGGAGCCTCTCGTAGTAGAGAGGGGTATGATTAGGGGGATTCGCGAGGTATAACCTCAAAATCCTAACTATCCTAAAGATGTGGGTGAAAGTCCCACCCTTGGAGAGACAAGTGACTCCCTATCTGACCACACCGAGTGAGCGGCAACTCACAGAGTGACGCTGGTAACAGGGCGCAATCAGTTGACCAAAAGCAGGTAGCAACACGCTTAGCTAACGGGGAGGCGACATGGTCTAAGTAGTTCTAGAAAAGTGTCTAAGGCGGCAACCACAACCTGAATAAAACATGTGGAAGAAATTCTCTACTCTCACGGAGTTGTTACTACGATATCCGTAATCTCTGAGAGGATAATAGGCAAATTGAACTGACCTAAATCGCCAAAACAATCTTCAGGATGGAACGAGTAAAAACGACAGCAACGATAGGTCTGGGAAATGGTCGAAACCCCGGTAAACTATGCCAAGTCTAATCCCTACTGTCGGGTAAGATGTGCTCAAAACTGGGCACGGGTTCTCAGAATATGTTCAACCAAAGTAGAGTATGGTTAGACCCATGAATAAACATAGCGAACTATGGAAAAGTCAGAAGTGGAAGAAACTCCGCCAAAACTTATTCCGCCTACAAAGAAGAATATATAAAGCAGTTCAAGCTGGCGACTTGAGGAAAGCTCGGTCTTTACAGAAACTGGTTATGAAATCCCGTTCAGCTCAACTTTTGGCCGGAGATGAAACCTTAGAAGAGTGGAGCCTTAATTAATAATTTTTAACCCTTTTGCGCAAGAACCTCAAACTGTAAAGGCTCCACTCTTCTTGCGGTAACTTCTAACCGTTCGTCAAGTGACTCAGCTAAATCAGGGAAAACGCACTGCCGGAGTTGACGGAAAGGAAAGCCTCAACTACCGAGAGCGAATCGAGTTGGTAAATAAGCTGAACCACTATGGCCACACCTGGTTTCACAGTGGACTAAGGGAAGTACCAATCCCTAAAAAGAATGGGAAAATCCGAATGCTCAAAATACCAACCATCGCTGACAGAGCATGGCAATGCCTAGTAAAATATACCCTCGAACCTGCACAGGAAGCTATCTTTCACGCTCGGAGTTACGGGTTTAGGACTGGGCGAAGTGCGCATGATGCCCAAATGTACGTATTCACTAACCTGAATAAAGGAAAAAAGGGCATCACCAAAAGGGTAATTGAACTAGACATCAAGAAGTGTTTTGACCGCATCTCTCACGAATCCATCATGGATAGGTTGATAGCACCAGCGCATGTGAAGATAGGGGTCTTCAGATGTTTAAAAGCTGGCACCAGCCCAGAATTCCCTGAACAAGGAACCCCACAGGGAGGAGTGGTCAGCCCCCTTCTAGCCAATATCGCACTTGATGGAATAGAAGAAATCCATCCATCCGTCCGCTATGCGGACGACATGGTGATATTTTTGAAACCAAAAGATGACGCAGGGAAAATCCTTAGAAAAATAGAACTTTTTCTAGAAGAACGAGGTCTCAAAATCAGTCAAGAGAAGACCAAGATAACCAAAACGACAGACGGATTTGACTTCCTATGAAGTTACCGTAAGAATAAAGAAGCCTTTACAGGGGACAGACTATGCAAAAAAGGGTTAAAAATTATTAATTAAGGCTTCTTTATTCTAAGGTTTCGTCTCCTTGGCTGGCATATGCGAGTCAAGACAAGCGGAACACTCCAATGTAGACCCTCAGCGGACAATCATAGGAAAATACGCGAGAAGATTAAAACCGTAGTCAACAGCTCGAATTATGGTGCTAAGGTCAAAGCCAAAAAACTAGCCCCCATTGTAAGAGGATGGCGAAATTATCACAAATGGTGTGATATGAGCAATTCTCGGGACAGTCTATGGTTCCTCGAAAAAGCGGCGAAAAAGAAATTCCTCAAGGAAAAGAAAGTGAACCGCTATGAAGCAGTGGAACTATGTAAAAAGGCATTCCCCACAGTAAGGACGAAACGTTTCGGACACACTATGGTCGCAGGGACTAAGTCCCCCTATGATGGAGACTTAGTCCATTGGAGCAGACGGAAAAGTAAGCTCTACGACAATCATACGTCCAGGGCTTTGAAACGACAAAACCATTCCTGTGAATATTGCGGATTAATGTTCAATTGCGACGAATCTGTACATCTCCACCACATTGATGGAAACCACGACAATTGGAAGCTAAAGAACTTAGTAGCAGTTCATCAAAGCTGCCACCAGCAAATTCACTGGAGCCTGCCGTTAGGCAAGCCGAGAGGTTGAGAGAATCTAGGAGCCGTGTGAGGTGAAAGTCTCACGCACGGCTTTGAAGGAGAGGTGCTCCGGATAATACCGGACATCGACTCTAATAAGCTTTCCGAGCAACCGTTCGCGTAGCGTCGGGCAAAGCCCGATAGCGTTGGCTGGAGTTGGAAAGAAGCCCACACTCAACCTGAAAAGGTGAGTGTGGGAGTATGTCACGTATTAGCTATAAACTCTATCTATAAGTAGTGTTGGTTTAAGAGTTTCCCTGGGTAATCTAGGATTAGGCGATAATTAGGGCTTGCTGATTAACTCTCATGCGCATTGACAGATAAAGGTTTTCGCCTTTTTGGTTCGAAAAAAGTGCAAGCAAATCGGTCCAAAAAGCTCAAAAAGTTAGGATTTTGGGCAGACAAGGGCAGAAAAATCAAGGGAGAATTCTTCGGACTACCTTCTATATAATTCTCCTAACTCCTGACTCCTGACTCCTGACTCCTGACTCAATCCCTTACCAAAAGACTTTTTCAGCAAACCCTAATTACCGATTCAGCCTTCAGCCTTAATACTTACTAACAGTTTGTACTAATCAAAAATACTGGAGTAGATAAATCAGGTGAAACCCTATTTACCAATCCAACTATTAACAACATTATTTGTAATCACAACCAGCACCCTGACTCCTGCTGTTTCTAACGCTCAAATCGATTTACCCTGTTTCATGCGGGATGCCAATGGCAATCTGATTGACCTTGGCAAACTTTGCGGCATTTCAAAGCAAAACAGTTCAGGAGTGATTACAATCCCGATCAAACGTCGAGTCTATAACACTCCTGTGATTGATGTCACTTTTAATGGTAAACGAACCTTTGAAATGGTGGTTGATACAGGAGCATCCGTCGTGACAATTACCCCAAAAATGGCAAAAGCTTTGGCATTGAAGCCAGAAGGAACTGCCACGATGGATACAGCTAATGGTACAGTTGACGTACCCCTGGGTCGCTTGACCTCCGCTGCCGCAGGAGGGATTGTGGCTAACAACCTACTAGTTGCTGTTAGTCCATCCCTGTCAATTGGACTGCTAGGACACAATTTCTATCAAGATTATGATCTCACGATTAAGCAAGATGTCATTGAGTTGCACCTTCGGTAATCCGTAAGGTTAAACACACGCTCTTGACAGAGGTTTGGGGAACTCGCCAACAAGAAAGCGATCGCTTAATCAAATCAATCATTTGGGATTCCGTCAGGGTAGAGGCTGCTTCATCCCACATCACCCTGATCACGCGACCTCTACGCACTAGGAACTCGAAGACAATTTCACCAGCTACCCCTAGGGGTAGGTTCAACCGTTGCAGGTGTTGAGTTAAACAAGTTGTTCCTATTTCATCTAATCCCTTAACTCTGACCAACTGTAACCTGTGATGGCTGATTGCCGCTGAGCTTAATATCTCTGACTTCACCTTTTGAATCAATCTAGGACAGACCAAGGTCAATTCAAAATTATTCAATTCCAAATTATCTGGTGATTGATTGGCTAAATAGTCCTCATTGATAATTTTTGATTCCTGATGACTATAATAGAGATTATCATTAGGATTTTTTCTATCCTGAAGTGTCTTAGAAGTAATATACTCCTGAGGGATAATTTCTGATGCCTTACCGGCAGCATAGAGATTATCATTATCATTGGTTAGCTGAGATTTGTGGTACCTGTTTTGCCTATACTCTGACTGTTGAATCCAAGCTTTGGTTTTAACCCCTAATTTCCTATATTCACTTATTGGTAGGACAGACCTTGGGATAGGAGAAGACCAGGTGTTGGGAGAAGACAAGGGAGAGAGGGAAAACAGTAACGATCGGTTGATCTTAGAGTTCTTTGGTGTCCCCTTTTTCCCCTGGTCATGAGGCAATAATTTGGAATTGATGTCAATTCCTGCTTGTCTCCTGCTCCCCTTATCCTCTGCTCTCAACCCTGAACGCCACTTTTGTAGCCTGAGTCTATCCTGAATTGCACTAGCAAAAGTACTTTTGATCATGCCTTCCCAGTTAACTCCTTCTGGGATTGTTACTGGTACTTGCATCGATATGAGGTGGCTTTCACCTGCAACCGGTACCTGATCACTGACAGCAACAAAAGCGGTGTACTGGCACAATAGTTGATAACTCAACGCTGTTTCCGTCACTGCCTCTACCCCAGCTTTAGTTTCACAGCTCAACATTTGCTGCATCAAGTGTTTAATCCTTGCTCTACCCCAAAGCTGGGCAATGGCTGGATTGTCGGCTTGATCGAAATTGAGGTTAAATCTTTTCTCGTAGTAACTACCATCGACCCTAGTAGCCGTAATTCTGAGAGCACTAGTAGGGGTTTTCAAGTTGCTAACCTGCAACTGTTCTGCCTGGAACTCTTGAATGGGAGAAATACGTCCACAGATAACCAAAGGCTGCTGGGTAAATAGATCCGGAGTGCGATTGGGATAAATTATTGCTTCCCCTGAGCCTTCCCAGGTAACGTGAATATTGGTTAGCACTGGGTTATTAATTTGACGGAAAAACTGTTCCGCTACTGCTTCAGTTGGTTCATCTTGACGCACGATTCTAGCTATTCCCCGTCCAATTTCAGCTAAGCGATTCAGCAGAAAGCGGTTCGGAGAACTGCCGACACCAAAGCTATAGATGCGATTTCCAGGTTTAAGCTGTTGCTGTACTTCTGCTAGTACCTGATTCTCATTGCTAATGTAGCCATCACTTAGCAGTACAATACTCCGTAGTCGTCCCTCTGGTGCAGCTGGTAAATTCAGCAAGTTACGAATACCTTTGAGTAAATAAGTACCACCGTTGGCTTTTAATTGATTGATGTAGTTAATCGCCTTTCTACAGTTTTGGGGGGTATTCGATAAGGGTTTGGTAGATAGCTGGGTAGCAGTATCTGAAATATCAATAATGGTAAAGGTATCCTTGGGATTGAGTCCATTAATAAACCGACGCATCAATTCCTGAGACTTTAGCAGAGGATCCCCCATTTGAGAACCAGAGGTATCGATTAAGAACACCACATCCTTTGGCACAATCTCATCGATGCTATAGTCCAACGCGGGGATAAGATACACAGCAAAATGATTGCCCCGTTGATCTGCGTGGGTAAGTACTGTTGTCTGAGTTTGCTCCTTGGCAATCCCATAGCGTAGAATCAGGTCTTTGTTGGGAATCGTATCTTCCTGACTCAGTTTGACCCGCAGGATTTGCCCCTTTTGTTCAATGTTGAGTTGTTCAATGTTAATCTGATGGGAGGTAGAACAAACCTCTGTAATTGCTACTCCAGCGTCAATATCGATAGTTACTCCAATGTCATGACCTGAGCGCATGTCTGGCGGAATCAAGGGTGGAGTGATTCGGGAAGCATCGGGAACGCAGTCAGTATCGCCACTCTCATCAATGGGAGTACCAGGGATGAAACGGGGGCCAACTACCATTGGGAAGACAAATTCATAATTACCCCCCTGGAACTGTAGCTGATCGGTATAGCGAAGGGTGACCTCAATTTGCTCCCCTGGTTTAATGTGAGCTAGAGATTGAGTAAAAATATTATCCCGTTCTTGCTCTAAGAGTCCCGCAGTCCGCCCCTGACTGCAAGCTTGCTCGTAGATAGTTTGAGCGTCTTCCCGTTTTTTGATATTGCCCTCAATTATGCGATCGCTTAATTTAATCTCCATCTCATCCACCGCCGCTTGATCTGGTAGTGGAAATATATAGACCGCTTCTAAGGGTTCGCTGAAAGGATTATCAAAGGTCTGTGTCACCTCTACCCGTGAGATGTGACCAGTGATTTTGGCATAAACCTCTGTATGTTTCAGAGGAAATACCGAGTGTTCCTCCTCTTCGTTAACGTATAGTCCCCCTAGCAACTGCTTGGAGCATAATAGCGCATGAGTGGGCATGGGCATTTACCTTAAGATTGAGCAAATGGGTGAGCTTCGCTACTGTCCCTATCAGTAGCAAGGTCCTTGGTAGACGCACCATGCTAGCCACAAATCTCATCATAAATCCTTACCAAGAGTGAACTTGGGTCAATCTGCCTTTTAGTTAGCCATCATAATCGCTGTCAATCTCAATATCGAGAGTTTCTTGATCCACCCTTACATACAAAATGTTTGGATGACAGCAGACTTGACAATCTTCGATATAGGATTGCTGTTCACCAGCGCTTAGATCTACAAAGGTCAAATTGGTTTCACCACAATAGGCACAGGAATATTGAGCAGTCTCTTGCATTCAGTCAGAATTTTCTTTGAGTGTAGCAATAATTGTATTGGGTCAGCGCTGACGGAGATCACAACTAACCTATGAAATTGGTAACTGATAAATTGACATGCTGAGGGTCTGTTGTTGACTGGTTGTTTGTTGAGGTTTGACGGTTGACGGTTGACGGTTGACGCTTGATGGTCAACCATGAACAAAAATTCAATTCACAACAGCTGATGACTAAACCATCTCCATCCTTACCACCAGGATGCATTTTCCGGCCTGCCTGTGCTCAGGATACCTGGGCAATTCTTAAATTAATTCTGATTGCTAAACTAGAGCCTACCCAGTTACGTTGGACTCAGTTTCGGGTGATTGAATTTGAGGGGCGTGTGGTGGCTTGTGGACAATTGCGCAACTTTCCCGATGCCCAAGAATTGGGGAGTTTGGTTGTGGCACCTAAGTGGCGCAATCAGGGCTTGGGGAGTTATCTTATGGAAAATCTAATCAAAGAGGCAACTCAGCCTCTTTATCTCGAATGCATGGGTTGGCTGACGCCATTTTACACCCGTTTCGGTTTTGTGTCAGTATCCTGGCAAGACTTACCCAAATCCCTGAAATTTAAGTTTGGCTTATCCAAACTAGCCACTACACTATTCCGTATTCCTCTATCCATAATGACCTACCAATCAAAGGATGAAGGCTGAAAGTTTAAGATGGAAAGTTGAAGGCTGAAAGCAAAAGGGCTGAATTTTGCTATCCATGGCTTTTGTCTTCACACTTCATCCTTTGTATCCAGCTATTGTATGCAGCTATAAAATAAGCAGTATTGGAAGCAGCCAGCCGCCTATGGCAACCGCCGCATTTTTTCAAGGTATATTAGGAGCTTCGAGCTTGGGATTGGGAGCCTTAGTTGGAGTTTTCTGGCAGCCAAACCGCACTGTTTCTGCTGCCATCATGGCATTTGGTAGTGGTACCTTAATTTGTGCGATCGCATTTGAAATCACCATACCTGCTTACGAAAATGGTGGATTTTTACCCCTCCTACTAGGATTCCTAGCGGGGGGTAGCCTGTTTACTGGAATTACCACATATATCGACCAGCAGGGTGGTTTCCTACGCAAACCTGCCTCTATTCGTCGCTATTTCATTGAACATACTCAGGAACAGGTATCTGATTTACTCAATCCCATTGCCCACGTGGAGGTGATGCCAAATATTCCCTCCCAGGAAAAGTAAGCTATAGTTCCCTACCTCAAACCAGTCTATGCTCAACCTGGAGACATTCTTTGTCAGGAGGGAGCCCCTGGTGATCACCTCTATATGATTGTATGATTGTGGACGGAAAAGCGGAAGTCTTCAGAGGTGAAAAATTAATCAATACTAGGACTTACGCAACTGGCACAATTAATGGTGGGTCTAGACCACGACGATGGTCTAATAACTAAACTATAGACATAGTAATGTCGGGACGTTTTAGTTGGTTAATTAAGTAATTGGAAAAGAGCCCATGCTTAATTTTATCAATTGTTTGACCACTTTTATAAGCCAAATTTTTTAGTCTGAGCCAAACTAAAATAGCGCAAGCAATATGGTTTCTTTGAATACGACCCTTACGACATTGGCATGATTCAATACCAGTCAATTGTTTTAATTCCCGGTGAAACTCCTCAACCTTCCGATGACAGACTTGACTAAATTATAGTACCAATTTACTATAATTTACGGCGTACGCACTGTGCCAGTTGCGTAACTTATGAGTTACTCAGAATGTTTCAATAACGATCTCTTATACACCAATATTTATCAATTTATTTTCGACTTGGAATACAACATTTTTCAAGTGGAAATACATCAATAAATATTTATTATTTGTCAATCTATATACTAGGGCACCTTTACAGGCATATGATGATGGATCGTAAGGTTTGTCGTCAAATTAAAAGTACTTTTGAATAACGACATCGTTATCACCAAAACTTGGTAAATTTTGTAATTTAATCCAAGTATTTATCATTAAGTAATCGCTAGTTAAAACTGGTATAAAAGTATATATTTCGCGAAGCTCATTTATTGTTTTTATAACATCATAATGTTTTAACATAGTCCGTAATCGTCCCATAATAAGGACTCATACCAAATCCTTTTCCCATACCCCCCTTATCCGCATAGCCCTACATTACTGACATACAAAGATTTAGTCGATATTCATAAAGGGGTTTTGACAAGCGGATTTGGTATCAAACTTACGATTGTGTTATCAAACTTTGAAAGCCGACACTCACCATCTACAGTACCATTCGTTATTAATTCTAGGTTTTTCAGAATAGCTTTTAGGCAGGAATGAGATATATTGGGGATGGTGCAACAGTAAAAGTGCTACGTACAGGTTTAGGAAAACGGTTATTGGGTAGGGCTAGTTTTACGTTAGTGAGAATCCTAGCCAGGATTAATTTCATTTCAAACAAAGACAACGCATATCCAATACACCGACGACTTCCGCCACCAAAAGCCACAAATTCATAAGCAGAAAACTGTCGCTCCAAAAAACGCTCTGGTCTAAAATGATTCGGTTCTGGATATAAATCTTCTTGCCTGTGAGTTAAATATGTGCAAGGCAAAATGAATGTACCTGGTTCAAATTGGTAGCCCATAATTTCTACAGGCTTTTGGGCAATACGAAACGATGCCAAAATAACGGGGGGGTATATACGTAGGCTCTCGTGACAGACGGCATTCAAATAGGGAAGCTTAGTAATCGCACTTGAATCTGGATTATCGCCAAGAGTTTCTAATTCAGCCATAAGCTTCTCATAGACCTCTGGCAAGCGGTGAATCCAGTACAAAGCCCATGTTATGCTTATAGAAGTAGTTTCATGACCTGCTATTAATAATGTAATTAAATTGTCACGCATTTCCTCATCTGTCATCGGCTCGCCTTGCTCGTCGCGAGCACTCATCATTAAGCTAAGGATATCTTGACCTAATAACGCTGGATTATCCCGACGTCGCTTAATTTCAGCATAAATTATGTCATCAACCTGCTGGCGAAGGCGCACAAAACGCCCCCATAAACTCCAAGGCCCCCAATCTTGCTGTAGGGTATGGAAGTAAAAAATGATAGAGGCCCAAGGATTGCTCGACAACTTCAGCTGTGAAATCAATGTTTGCTTAAGCTGTTGAAAGCTCGCTTCCTCATTTACCCCAAAAATAGCACGGATAATGAATTGCAGTGAGATATCTTGGATGGAACCCTGAACGTCAAAGCGTTCTCCTTTTTTCCACTGCGTCATTTGTTGCTGAGTAATGTCACAAATCAACTGGCTATAAGCTCGCATCCGATCGCCATGAAAAGCGGGCATTAACATTTGTTTTAGACGTCTGTGAGGATCGCCATCTATCGTGGTTAGTGCAGTTTTACCTGAAAAAGTCTCTGGTAACTCTTGCATAGCTTCGGCTGTCTTAAAGGTTTGTGGGCTGGCTGTAAATAGCGCCTTCATGCCTTGGGGATGACTGACAACCACCGTTGGAGGATAGTTCAAAAAACCTATTGTAAAGATACCTCCATAGCGTTTAGCACAATCCTCTAAGTAATTGAGAGGATTAACTATGAGATTAATAGACTGTAGCAAGGCTGGGGTTTTTGGGCCATCAGGAAATTTCATGATTCTTCTCCTATTTTTGTATTTATGGACGGGTTTATAACTTAAGCCGGGATAAATTTAACGGTGTTGTGGAGTGCTGATTGCCCCACAACACCGCCTTAAAAATAAGCCTACGGACGACCCATAGGGTTAGCTGTTTGTGCTTTTTCTAAGGAGGATTTTAACTTTTCGGCTAGAGCACCAATGTATGGCTCTGTCATAATTGTCAGATGGTCTCCTGGAACAGGATGAAGTTCTACTTCTCCAGCAGAAAACTCACTCCATCCCCACATTGGATCGTTTTTTCTATTGTCGTAAAGCAGCCTATAAATATCCACACTAGGAGCAAGTTCTATCGGCACTTCGTCACTAGCTCGAAAGAGAGTAATCTGAGTTGGACAAACCTCCTGTGGAACGTAGCAAGAAGCATTTTGACTTGCTCTCGCCACTTTAATCAGACCGCGAATTTGCTTAACTCCTGTTTCAGGAGGGAAAATATTGACCTTCTGAAATTGCTCGTTAACATAATTTAATTGCTCATCAAAAGTCAGCTGTTGGAGAAACTCGTATGATACATCAATGTTTTTTCCAAACATACGACCAAATATGCCACCAATGCTGGTCAACATTTTTGCACTATTCCAATCTGTATCTAGCTTATGGCTGCCAGGCTTTGGTCGCTCTGTATCTGGTGCATGCATATCTAGAATAGCTAATAGAGCTACTTCATTTCCGTGCTTTTGTAATTGCTGGGCGACTTCAAAAGCCACTAATGCACCAAAGGAATGCCCCCCTAAAAAGTAAGGACCTTCCGGTTGAATGGACTTTATTAATCCAATGTAGTGGGCCGCCATATCCTCGACTCGCGTAAAAGGTTCTGATTCTCCATCAAGACCAACAGCTTGCAAAGCATAGAACGGTTGCTCTTGACCTAAATAGCGCGACAAATGATAAAAGTACAGAACATTACCCCCTCCTCCGGCTATGCAGAAGAAGGGAGGCTGATAACCAGACGTTTGAATGGGTACTAGCGGAGACCAAGAAATATGGTCCGATTCCTCCCGGAGAACTGTTGCTAGTTTCTCAATGGTCTGACCTTGAAATAAAGTTGCTAAAGATAAATTTCTTTGAAACTGCTCTTCAATTTGAGCCATCAAGCGAATGGCAACAATAGAATCGCCCCCAAGGTCGAAAAAGTTACTTTGGACTCCCACTGGGAAAACATTAAGAACCTCTGACCAAATTTGGGTGAGTTTTAGTTCTACAAGATCCCGAGGAGCCACAAAGGTTTCTTCCTCCAGATCGTGGAGATTATCAGGCACAGGGAGAGCCCGACGGTCAATCTTACCATTCGCAGATAACGGTAGAGCATCGAGTAACATCAACTTGCTTGGGAGCATATAGTCGGGCAAGTGTAATTGTAGATGCTTACGCAACTGAGAAATCGGATCAGAACCACCAGATGATTTGGCAGGAGAGACTGAAGAGGTTAGCCACTGTTGAGCTTGGGCTGGCTCGATTTTTCCACCTACAAAGCTATAAAGTAGCATTTGATGGGAGTCTAGCTTAAACAAATGGCTTAACTGTTGGAAATCTAAATTCCCGATCGGACACAAACCAATACCAAACTCAGGAGCCGCAGTCATCAACAATTGCCCAATATGGCCTGCCTCCAGCAAGCAAAATCTTTCTGCTAATTCCCCATACATAGGCGTGATAGCATCAAGTTTGGCAATCAGTCACTTGTTGAAAAAGCAGCTTGTTCAACAAGTGACTGATTGCCGCCGTAAATGTTATCTCCTTCAGCATTAGTTAGTGTACTGATAAAAACTAAGCGATGTTGTCGAGGACAATAATAATAAATCCCTGCTTCAACTCCAGTTAAACGCTCAGACTTTATCATCAGATAACTCTGAACTGGATAAAGATTCCCTGCTGAAGGATAAAGATATTTCGGCAGCGGTTTATCCGCTAAACTTAACTGACGCAAGCAGCTTAAAAACTGGCTAAACTCTGGCAACTCCAATGGTTGCTGTTGAAAATGTCGATAACTTTGTCGCTGGAAATAAGCTTGGGTTAGGGCTTCCTCATCAATATCCAAAGGCAAATCTATACCCTTATTCGTTGAGTCCAGGTTCCTTAGACCAGGTTGCTTGAGCTTAAACTCAATTCGTTCAACTGGGTCAGTGATTATCCCCTCTTTTTCACTAGGATAATAAGCTTCTGGCAACTTTGGTTGCGTTTCTGAGGGCACAATATAAGCTACAATTTTCTTCCTGTCTCTTGAGTCGGCGATCGCATTCACCACAGCCTTATTCACTAAGGAATTCCGCATTAGTGTTGCTTCAATTTCTCCCAACTCAATTCGATAACCATTAATTTTTACCTGAAAATCTTCCCGGCCAAGGAACTCAATATTTCCATCAGGTAGATAGCGTCCTAAATCTCCCGTTTTGTATAATCGCTCCTGGGTCAGAGGATGACGAATAAAGTGCTTGGCTGTTTTTTCGTCATCTTTCCAGTAGCCTTGTGCCAATCCCAGCCCACCTATATAAATCTGTCCTGGAACCCACACCGGAGCAGGTTCCATCCATTGATTCAGGACATGCATGGTTTGATTACCAAGGGGTTTCCCATAAGGAATACTCCGCCAGTTAGGGTCAACTTCTCCTATCGGATAATAAATCGACCAAATTGAAGCTTCTGTTGCTCCACCTAAGCTCACTACTTCTATACCTGTCCAGATAGCTTTGATTTGCTGCGGTAAATTCAACGGTATCCAGTCACCCGATAACAAAGCAAGTCGTAGTGGATGATGCTGTGGTGTGGATTGGGCTGAAGTGTACTCTACTAACATCTGCATCAGTGCAGGCACTGAGTTCCAAACCGTAACATGGTGCCCATTGATTAACGAGAGCCAATGTGCGGGATCTTTAGCTTTTGCTGCAGTTGGTATAACAATTGTGCCTCCTGCTGCTAAGGTGCCAAAAATGTCATACACGGACAGGTCGAAATTTAAAGCAGAAACTGCGAGAACTCGGTCATCAGCCGTAACACCAAAGCGCTGATTAATGTCGATAATTGTATTAACCGCTCCTTGATGGTCAATCATCACACCCTTAGGGATGCCCGTCGAACCAGAGGTATAGATGATATAAGCTAAATCCCCAGACTGGTGCAATCTTTCTAAGGTTCTCTGGACTCCTATGTGAGGGTTATACTCAACATATACACACTCAATTTCTTCTGGCCACGAAAGACTTTGGTACAGTGCCTCTTGAGTGACAACCAACTGGATTTGTGCTTGTGTTAAAAGCGACCACTGACGTTGTTGTGGCAACCCTGGATCGATCGGTATATAGGTGCAACCAGCCATCAATACTCCCAGCACGGCAACAATCTGTTCCCATCCCTTGTTCATAACTACAGCGATGTGAGTGCCTGTAGTTGCTCCTAGTGACCGCAACTGGTGTCCTAGCTTGACAGCATGTTGGTATAACTGTTCGTAAGTTAGGCATAATTCTGGTGCGATCGCAGCAAGTGATGCTCCTCTTTGTTTCACCTGTTGCACAAACAAACCATCCAATGTCTGCTCAGAAGTTACGGTCTTAAGTTGATTAACCTGGTTTAGTTTTTGTATAACCTCTAGCTGCTGTGGTGGAAGCAGAGTCGGATATTTTTCCATCCAGATTTTCTGATCAGTAGCTAATTGCTGAAGATAATTGCAATAGCTACTGAACATATCGTCTAGCAGGTTAGCAGGGAATAGTTCTTCGATAGCATCCCAGTTGAATAATAAAGCTCCTTCTTCTTCTCTGACTTGATGGTCAAGCCAAACTTGTGGAGTTTGAGTAATGGAATAGACCATTTCTCCCAACTGGTTGACCAACCAATCTTGTTGAGCCATGTCACTGAAACCTAGAGTGCTAGTAAAGACAACCCCCATAGCTTGATAAGTGCCTCGTTGACGTCGTAGCTCTCGCTGCACTTCCACACCACTGACATAGCGATGGTCTAAATCCTCCCACAATCTTGCCTGTAGGCGTTGGGCACGCTCAACAAAGGTGGCTACTATAGAGTTGTCAACTTCTAGCAGTGTCAGGGATGTGAAATCACCAACAATGTGGTTGACTTGAGGATGTAAAGGTAGACGATTAAAAAGTGTGAGATTGATGGTAAAGTTAGGGGTTTTACTCCAATAAGCTAAGACATCGCTAAAGGCTGCTAGTAAGATTCCAGAACCCGTCAAATTAATTGCACGAGCTTTGCTTTTCAATTTTTGCCACTGTTGAGCAGTAAGCTTTGCACTAAATCGTTTGAACTGAGGCTGTTTAAGAGCCGCTGGCTGTTGTACAAAGGGGAGTTCTGGTGCTGAAGGAAGTGTGGTAATTCGATCCCACCAATATTTTTGAGACTGTTGGTAATGCGGTGTCTCTTTAAGCTGGAGTTCTGCAAGAATATAATCGCGAAATTAAATCTCTACCTTAGGAAGCTCTGTCTGTGGGTTATAGTACATTTCCAACCATTGTTGCCCCAGAATCATTAGACTCCAGGCGTCTGCAATTAAGGCATCAAAACTTAAGTGCAAACGATAACAATTTGTATCTAACTGAGTTGCACAAAACTTAAATAAAGGCCATGATTCGGCAGCAGAAATTTCGTGAGACATCTGCTGCCGAATGGTTTCTAAATGAGCATTAATGCTATTTTCTGAATGCCGACGCAAATCGAACACTTCAATCTGGTAATCCGGAACGTCACGTAAAATTTGCTGCTGTCCATCCGGCTGTACTACCACTCTCAGCATCTCATGGTGCTTGATAATCTTCTGCCAAGATTGGCTGAGTCTTTCTATATCTATACTTGGACAATCAAGTTCGACGTAAAGATGACTAGATATATTTCCGAGTTCAAAAGTATCATTTCGTCCTAACCAATAAGCTTGTTGTATTTCTGTGAGTGGGAAGGGTTGGTGAAGCTCAGATGGTGCAGGAATAGCTGTTGGCAGGTCTAAATTTGAAGCTTTGAGCTGGGATGGTTCTCCTTGAGTTAATTGACTTATAATTCGATCGAGTTGGGCTACAGTTGGAGATTCAAATAATGTCCGAAGAGGTAGTTCCACTGCAAAGACTTGCCGTAGACGGGTAATCAATTGGGTGGCGATTAGTGAGTGGCCACCTAGTTCAAAAAAGTTATCATTTAATCCGACTGCTGGGACTTTCAACACTGCTGCGAAGATGTCGGAGATGGTTTTCTCGGTGACAGTCCGAGGAGGAACATATTCTTTTGAGTAAATCAGTTGTTCTTCTACTGGTGGGAGTGCTTTCAGGTCTATTTTGCCGTTCGGTGTTAACGGTAGGGTGTCTAAAGTTACAAATGCAGAAGGTATCATGTAATCTGGTAGCTTAGTTTTCAGGAAACTCCGCAGATCGGAGGAGATCGCATCTTCTTTTTTAACGATGTAAGCTACGAGGCGCTTATCCTCTGGGTTGTCTTCTCTGACAATAACCACTGCTTCGCGTACTTCTGGGTTTTGAGCTAGGGTTGCTTGGATTTCTCCGAGTTCAATGCGGAAACCTCGGATTTTTACCTGGTTGTCGATACGACCGATAAATTCGATGTTGCCATCGGGGAGATAGCGGGATAAATCGCCGGTTTTGTAAATAGATGCGCCCGCCATCTCATTCTTAAATGGATTGGGCAGAAACCGCTCGGCAGTTTTGTCTGGATCGTCATACCCCTTTGCCAAACATTCTCCGCTAATATAGAGAAATCCAGTAACTCCAATGGGGCAAGGATTGAAGTAGGAATCGAGGATATAATACTGGGCGTTCTGAATCGGTTTGCCGTAGGGAATACTTGCCCAGGTAGGATCGACTGTTTCAATTGGATAATAATTCGACCAAATTGTTGCTTCGGTTGCACCGCCTAAACCGATAACTCTAACTCCTGAGAACACCTCTTTTAGCTTATCGGGTAAGGTGACTGGAATCCAATCGCCACTTAAAAATACCAGTCGCAGGTAGGTGTTAACTGGGGGTGTAGTTGGAAAAAATGGAACCAGTTGTTGGAGGGTTGCTGGAGCTGAATCCCAAAAAGTAATAGAATCCTGTTTCAGGATGCGAAGCAGTTCTTGGGGATTTTGTAATTACGACTCCGATGCCATATAAATCGAACCGCCGGTTGCTAGCAAACCAAAGATATCATAAACGGATAAATCGAAACATAAAGAAGTCACAAATAAAACCCGATCGCTTGCTTTTACCTGGAAGGTTTTGTTAACCCAATCAATTAAATTGACAACAGAACGATGGCAGACGATGACTCCTTTGGGTACGCCGGTGGAACCCGAAGTGTAGATGATATAAGCTGTATTGTTCGGATTGGCAACTACCCCAAGATTCTCGGCAGAATGATGATTCAGATGCCATTGAGTCCATAAATGCTTCTGAGGTTCAACAAAGTGTTTTTTCGCCTTGCCTAATGCTCGATCTTTCTCAAGAATCACATCGTAGCGATAACCGAGTTCGTTTTCAAATCCTCGCTCTCGTTTGAGAACTGAAATTTCTGCTATTTCGGAATATCGAGCCGCTAAGTCTCTGAAAAAATCTTCATCCAGATACAGTTCGCTATCGAGATTTGTTTTGGTCTCGATATCCGATTTTTGACCGAATTTCATTTTGAAAGCTCTCAAGGACTCCTGGAACTCTTCTTTTCGGCGAGCATCCATGATGTCTGCTAATAAAATAGCTCCTGATGGTGCTAAGATAGCCAGACATTGTTCTATAACCTGCTGCAAATAAAGAATTCCTGGAAAAAACTGCACGGTACTGGCTAAAATAATCAAATCGAAGGGACTCTCTTCAATAGAGTCGATTTCATCAGCAAAACCAGTCAAGAGCTTCAGAGAAGTTAGCTGTTTCTGGGTTTTAATTTCTCGATTGCGCTCTTGGGTTATTTCTGAGGGATCTATGCCGACGTAAAGTTCTACGGTAGAAGCGATCGCAAACATAATTTCTCCAGAACCACAACCTATTTCCAGCACTCGTTTTCCTTTGCCCAAATATGGTTTTGCTAGGTCGATTATATGGTTTTGATACTCGTCAACTTCAGCCTGAGAAAAAGGCTGACCAGTATAACTGCTAATAAACCCGCTTCTGGTAACGCGATTGTTTGCTTGCCGTGCCACCCAATCCCATAGTTCCTGTGTGGCATTGCGATCTATAGTTTCCGGTACTGGTACTGGTGTATTTACATCTAGGCAAATCACGTGGTTCAATTGCGGATGTTTCCATTGCTGCTGGAGAACTGTCGGTAAATATTTTTGCTCGGTAACAAGATAGCCTACCTCTTGGCACGAGAGAATCCTTTCCACGCGGGCGAGAGGCCATTTCGGCTCCAGGGGAATATAAACACCACCTGCTTTCATTACTCCCATGACTGCTACCACCATATTAAGAGAGCGATCTAAATAAATGCCTGCGGTAACTTCCGGTCCAACTCCCAAGTCTTGCAAATGTCGCGCTAGTTGGTTTGCTTTCCCATTCAACTCCCCATAAGTTAGTTGTTCTTCCTCAAAAACCACTGCCACGGCATCGGGATTTTGCTCTACTTGCTGTTCAAACAATTGATGGATACATTTATCTGTTGGATATTCCCTTGCAGTATCATTCCATTCAATTAACAATTGATGGCGTTCTGCTTCACTCAGTAAGGGAACTTCGTCAACTGTAAGTTGAGGATTAGCTAGGATCTCTGACAACAAGTTCTCGAAATGATGAGCCATACGTTTGATGGTTGAATCATCAAACAAGTCTGTGTTGTACTCCCACGAGCCTACCAATCCTTCTTTAGTTTGAGTCATTGATAGCGTGAGATCGAACTTAGCAATAGTATATTCGTATTCTAGTTCGCTTATAGTTATCCCTGGTAATTTTAACTCGCCCATGGGAGCATTTTGCAAGACAAACATCACCTGAAATAAGGGTGAATGACTTAAAGAACGTTGTGGTTGTAAGGCTTCCACTACTTGTTCAAAAGGAATATCCTGATATTCATAAGCCTTCAGCGTAGTTGTTTTAACTTGTTCGAGCAGAGTCTCAAAACTAGGGTCGTCTTCAAAACGAGTTCTCAACACTAAGGTATTCGCGAAGAAACCAATTAAAGATTCAATTTCAATGTAATTTCGATTGGCAATAATTGAGCCAATTAAAATATCTGATTGACCGCTGTAACGATATAGTAACGTTGCAAACGCTGCCTGCAAGGTCATAAATAACGTAGTTCCCAACTGGCAGGAAAGAATTTGCAGCTTGTCAGTTAAATCAGTATTTATACAAAAACGTTGGGTTTTACCTCGGTAAGTCTGTACAGAAGGACGTGGGCGATCGGTGGGTAAGTCAAGTAGTTCTGGCGCACCATTTAACGCCTGTTTCCAGTAATCAATATAAGCTTCTCGTACCTGACCATTTATCCATTCTCTTTGCCACACTGAAAAGTCAGCATACTGAATTTCTAATTCTGACAAAGGAGATGGTTCGCCCCCATTAAAAGCTTGGTACAAGCTTGATAGTTCTTCGATCAATACTCCTATTGACCATAAGTCGGAGATAATGTGATGCATCGTTAATAATAATGCATACTCTTTCTCCTCTAAGCACAGTAAACTACATCTAATTAGGGGGGCACTCTCTAAATTAAACGGCGCGATCGCTTCTTGTTGTACATATTGGTATAAAGCAGATTCTCTTTCTTTTGCCTCTAGTTGCTGTAGATCGACTAAGTTTATTTTGATAGTGGTTTCTGGTTCAATAACTTGCCAAGGTCTACCGTCAACAGTCCTAAAACTGGTCTGTAATATCTCGTGACGATGCACTATTTCTGATAAGGCTTGCTCAAAAGCTTTGAGATTTAAATCCCCACTAATCCGAACTGCTCCTGGTATATTATAAGTTGGGCTTGTTCCCTCTAATTGAGCCAGGAACCACAGCCTCTCTTGAGACCAAGAAAGAGGTAATTCTCCCTTCTTATTTCTTGGTTTGATTGGAGGCGGAGTGAATTGATCTCCATCTCTTCTTAACTGTATTATTTTTCCATCTAATTGCTTTACAGTGGGTGATTCAAAGATCGCCCGGAGAGGAATTTCTATTTCAAAGCTTTGCCTAAGTCGGGAGATTAACTGGGTGGCTAATAGGGAATGTCCTCCCAATTCAAAGAAGTTATCGTATATTCCTACATTTACTCGTCCAAGAACTGAAGCGAAAACATTAGCTATTATTTCTTGATTTGGCGTGCTTGGTGCTATGTATTCCTCTTCTAGACTCAAGTCAACATTAACTGCTAGTAAGGCTTTGCGGTCTATTTTACCGTTGGGAGTTAACGGTAAAGTCTCTAAAGTCATAAAAGCAGAAGGTACCATGTATTCTGGTAGCTTTTGTTTCATAAACTCACGCAGTTGGTTAGTCTTTATTAATTCATCGTCACTAACGATATAGGCTATCAAGCGTTTATTCCCAAGTGGATCTTCCTGTGCAATCACTACACTTTCTTTAATTTGGGAGTGGCTATTAAGAATGGATTCGATTTCCCCAAGTTCGATTCGGAATCCCCTTAATTTCACTTGATTATCAATGCGACCGAGAAATTCTATATTACCGTCACTCAAGTAGCGGGCTAAGTCACCTGTTTTGTAAAGGCATTCCGATCTGCTATTAGAAAATGGATTTGGGATAAATTTTTCTGAAGTTAGTTCTGGACGATTAAAATATCCTCTGCCTAAACCCTCACCTCCAATATACAATTCTCCAGCTATACCAATAGGGACTGGCTGTAGATGTGAGTCTAGAATATAAATTTGGGTATTCCCTATTGGTCCACCGATAGACAAAGGAACATATCCATTTATAGCTGCTGTAGTGCTAGCGGGTACCTGGTAAATTGCAGACCAGATAGTTGTCTCTGTTGGACCATACAGATTCCATAATTCGCTACCAGTTTCTAGAATTCGATCGGCTAGTTGAGCTGTTAATGCGTCACCACCACATAACACTTTTAGGGGATAATCGGAAGACCAACCAGTACTTAAGAGCATTTGCCAAGTAGCTGGTGTTGCCTGCATAACAGTAATCTTTGACTTTAATAATTCAGATAATAGGCTATCTGCATTAGTGCTAATTTCACGAGAGGTGACAACAACTTTTGCTCCTACTGTTAAAGGCAGATATATCTCAAGGGCTGCAATATCAAAGGCAATAGTAGTAACTGCACAGACAGTATCTTCCTGGTCTAAACCTGGAAAATCACTCATAGAATTCAAAAAATTAACCACATTCTTATGGCAAATTTGAACGCCCTTGGGAACACCTGTAGAACCAGAGGTGTAAATAACATAAGCTAAATTACTTGAATTTACTTCAATCTCAAGGTTCTCCTGAGTATTTTGCATTTGCCAATTGGCACGATCGATGTCAACTACCAGGGCAGTCTGTACGGGTAATAACTCAACCATAGATTCTTGAGTTAACAAAACCTTAACTCCTGAATCAGCCAGCATATAACTTAACCGTTCTAAGGGATGATTCGGATCGAGTGGCACATATGCACCACCCGCCTTGAGGATTCCCAACAGTCCTACTACCATTTCTACTGAACGTTCTACACAAATACCCACTAGTACCTCTGGTCCCACTCCCAGACTTTGCAGGTAATGTGCTAGTTGATTGGCCTTTTGATTTAATTGTTGGTAAGTTAATTGCTCGTTTTCAAAGACCACCGCTAGTGCGTCTGGTGTTTTTTCTACTTGTTCTTCAAACAATTGATGAATACATCGATCTGTTGGATATTCCCTTGCAGTATCATTCCATTCAATTAACAATTGATGGCGTTCTCTCTCACTAAGCAAAGGAAGTTTATCTATACGTTCTTGGGGAGCTTCCACGACCGCTGCTAACAGGGACTGGAAATGTCCCGTCATCCTAGTAATTGTTTGTTCTTCAAATAAGTCAGTATTATATTCCCAGGTTCCTATCAGCCCAGATTCTGTCTGTTCCATTGATAAGGACAATTCAAACTTGGCTGTCCCTGGATGTATCTGTGGCAAGGGTTTGATAGTGACGCCAGATAACTCTAAAGGCTTCACTGGAGCATCTTGGTACAGATACATCACCTGAACTAGAGGTGCGTAACTCAAAGAACGCTCTGGTTGCAGGGCTTCTACCACCTGTTCAAAAGGGACATCTTGATGGGCATATGCTGACAACGTTACTTGACGGACCTGCCTGAGCAACTGCTCAAAACTTAAATTACCTTGCAGGTTCATCCTTAAGGGTAGAGTATTAGCGAAAAAGCCAATCAGGGATTCTACTTCTGAATAGTTGCGGTTAGCAATTAGCGAACCAATCACCATATCATTCTGAGCACTGTAGCGAAACAGAAACACAGCAAACACTGCGAACGTTGTCATAAAAAGGGTGGTTTCCGAATGCTGGCTAAGTTCTTGAAGTTGCTTAGTCAAGTGTTGGCCAACAGCAAAGGTTTGAATGTTACCCTCGTAAGTCTGTATTGGTGGCCTTGATTTATCGATCGGCAACTGCAACAAGGCAGGAGCATTAGCTAATTGCTGTTTCCAGTATTCCAGTTGCTTGTGTTGTAATTCCGCTGATAACCATTGTCTTTGCCAAGAAGCAAAGTCAGCATACTGGATAGATACCTCGGATAAAGGGGAGGGTTTGCCCTGACTGTAAGCCTCATACAGTACTGATAATTCTTCAACTAATATTCCACCTGACCAAACATCAGTAACAATGTGATGCATGGTAACCAGCATGATAAAGTCCTGCTGTGATACTTGTAGCAGACTCACTCGCAGGAGCAAATCTTCGGACAGGTTAAAGGGCGTTTGTGCTTGTGTCTGGGCATACTGTTTTATTTGTATTTTTTGTTGTGTTTTTGGTAAATGCTTCAAATCTACAACTGGTATTTCCAAAGCAGTATCGGGAACAATGACCTGCATCGGTATGCCATTGACTGAGTGAAAGCGGGTTCGGAATACTTCATGGCGTCGAATAATTTCACAAAAGGCTTGCTGGAGGACTGGGATATTGAGATTCCCGCTTATTTCCATGGCTCCCTGCTGAATGTAAGGAGCTGTTGAACCCTCAAGTTGGTCTAAGAACCAGAGTCTTTCTTGAGAAAAAGAGAGGGGCAAGTTTTTGTCTCTGGGGACAACCGAAATAGCGGGTGGAATATTGCTATCTGTTTTTTGTCTAACTTGTTTCAAATACGACAAAATTTCTGGTTTGCGTTCAGCTATCCGCCGCGAGAGTTCAGGTGTTAAAACATCTTCAGGAGCTTGACAGCGTAATTTGTCTCCATCAGAGGAAACTTGAATATTAAGTTTACGCAGTTGAGAAAGGAACTTGACAATTGTTTGATTTTTCATAATTCTATCTCCTTTATATGTGTTGTTTCTGAATATTGTATATCTTGAGCCATCCAACTAATTACTTCAATGTGTTCAACCAAACCAGCAATTGTCGGTTCTTCAAAAAAGTCAGACAGCGGTAGATCGACTTGGTAAAATTGTCGAATTTTAGAGATTAACTGAGTCGCAAGTAATGAATTGCCACCAAGGTCAAAGAAATTATCATTAACACCGACTTGATTTACCTCTAACTCTAATATTGTTGCCCAGATGCCAGCTAACTTCTCCTCAATAGGAGTACTGGGGGGCTGGAAACTTCTTTTTTGTACTGATACCTCAGGGGCCGGTAGAGCTTTACGGTTAACTTTCCCATTTGCAGTTAAAGGGAAGACATCCATCAACACATAATCATTGGGCAGCATATACTGTGGCAACTTTCCTTGTAAATGCTCGTGTAGTTGTTGTGGAATAGAGGTGTCTTCCTCTGAAGGTTTACCGAACACCTGTTTAGTTTGGACTGGGTCAATCTGGCCTCCAATAAAACTATATCCTGGTAGCTTTCCTTTTTCAACAGAGGGCTCAATGGGGACAATATAAGCGACTAAACGCTTGTGTTCGGACTCGCCAAGAACAACAACAATAGCCTCCTTGACAGTAGAATTATCGCTTAATGCCGCCTCAACTTCACCCAATTAAACCCGATAGCCATTGATTTTAACTTGGAAATCTGAGCGCCCAATAAATTCAATATTACCATCAGGCAAATATCGTCCCAAATCACCGGTTTTGTACAATCGTTCGTGAGTAACTGGGTGAGTAATAAAACTTGCGTTTGTCTTTTTCTCATCTAATAAATACCCAGAAGCTAAACCAACGCCTCCGATATAAAGATCTCCACATACCCAGACTGGAGTAGGCTGCATTAGATCGTTGAGGACAGAAACAGTTTGATTGGCAAGGGATTTACCGTAAGGAATGCTCTTAGTTACAGGGTAAATTTGTTCGATCGGATAATAAATTGACCAAATTGAGGCTTCAGTTGCACCACCTAAGCTAACAATTTGGATCTGGCTCCACAACTGTTTAATTCGCTCTGGTAACGTTAGCGGTATCCAATCGCCACTGAGCAATGCTAATCGTAGGGGACCATGGGACTGGTTGAGCTGCCCAGACAAGTACTCAACTAACATTTGCATTAGTGCGGGTACAGAGTTCCACAATGTAACTTGGTGTTTAATAATTAACTCGTACCAACGAGCAGGATCTTTAGCATCAATAGCAGATGGGATGACCACAGTTCCTCCAACAGCCAGGATACCAAAAATGTCATATACCGATAGGTCAAAATTCAACGCGGACACAGCTAGTATTCGGTCATTAGCTGTAACATTGAATCGCTGGTTGATGTCGAGGATGGTGTTTACTACTGCTTGATGCTTAATGATTACCCCTTTGGGTAAACCTGTAGAGCCAGACGTATAAATTACATAGGCTAAATCTTCTGGATTATGTACGGGGACGAAGGATATTGAATCATTTTTTATTGACTCGAAAGTATCTACAGACAAACACTCAATTCCCTCTGGTATTGCTAGTTGTTCTAACAGAGATTCTTGGGTCAGAACCACCTTCACTTCCCCTTGGGTAAGTAAAAATTCTCTTCGCTCCTGGGGGAGTTCGGGGTCAATAGGCACATAGGCCGCACCAGCCATCAAGATTGCCAAGACTGCAACAACTTGTTCCCATCCCTTGAACATTACTACAGCTACTAAGCTATTGCGCGAAGCTCCCAGTTGTTGCAACCAATGCCCGATGTTGCGGGCGCGTTGGTGTAAGTCTCCATAGCTCAAGCAGCGCTCTGGGGTAATCACTGCCAATTCTTGATAATTTTGTTCCACCTGCTGCAGAAACAGACCGTGTAAGGTTTGTTGGGGAACAGGTAGATTTATCTGATTGAGTTGTGCAAGTTGTTGGAGTTGGGCTTTTGGTAACAGTTGAGGGTAGAGGTCCATCCAAGCAGATTCTGAGGTTGCCAGGTGTTGCAGATAATCTGTGTAACTCTGGAACATATTATCAATAACACCTTCACAGAAAAGCTCTTCAACTATATCCCACTGAAATATTAATTCCCCTTGTTCTTCAAGCACTTGATGGTCTAGCCAGACTTGAGGGGTTTGGCTAATGCTATAGACCATTTTTCCTAGCTGATTAACCCACAATTGTTCTTCCGACTCGATACCAGCCCCCAGAACGCTGGTAAAGACAACCCCCATAGCTTGATAACTTCCATATAGGCGGCGCAATTCTCGCTGCACTTCCACACCACTGACATAACGGTGGTCTAAATCTTGCCACAGTTGTTTCTGTAGCTGTTGAGCACGCTTAATAAAAGGAGTCGGTTTTGAGTTGTCAACTTCTAGGAGCGTGAGGGATGTGAAATCTCCAAGTACCTCATTAACTTGGGGATGTAAGGGTAAGCGATTAAACAGAGTCAGGTTAATGGTAAACTTAGAACTCTTGCTCCAACAGGTTAAGATGTCAGCAAAAGCAGCTAATAAAACAGTAGAATTAGTCAAATTTGCCTGACTTGCCTTGTCTTTTAATCGCTGCCAATCAACAACATTTAATCGCCCACTGCGACGTGTAAACTGCGGTTGCTCCAGAGCAACTATCTGCTTGGCAAAGGGTAATTCTGGTGCTGGCGGGAGAGTGGACAAGCGCTCGAACCAGTAATCTTGAGAACGCTGATACTGTGGTGTAACATCCAGCCCTATTTTAGCTAGCACATAGTCGCGAAATGACAGTTCCAATGAAGGTAGAGAACTTTCTGGGTCTCGATACAGTTGCAGCCAATACTGCCCCAGTAGCATTAGGCTCCAGCTATCAGCAATTAAAGCATCAAAACTCAGATGGAGGCGATAGTGCTTTTCATTGACGTGAGTGGCCTGCAACTTGAACAATGGCCATTGCTCAGAGGGTAATATTTCGTGAGACATTTGCTCCCGAATTGCCTTGAGGTGGTCACTAACTGCTGGTTCTGGCTGGTTTTGCAAATCAAAAACTTGTATTTGATAGGCTGGTACTTGTTGTTTGACTTGCTGTTGTCCGTCGGGTAAAACTACGGCTCGCAGCATATCATAGTGGTCAACTAATTTCTGCCAAGCCTGGTTTAAGCGTTCTATATCTAAGTTTTCAGAATCGATCTCTATGTAAATATGGCTAGCAACATTACCTAAATCAAAGGCTCGATTGCGACCTAGCCAATAAGCTTGTTGAATATCAGTTAGGGGGAAGGGTTCGTAGCGTTTTTCTGGGTCAGGTACAAGGGTTGGTAAACTGGCATCTGATTTTTGCCCTGGTAAGAGATTTTCTTTGATTATGGTTTGCCCCAGTTCACCAACTGTAGGTGCTTGAAACAGTATATGCAGAGAAACCTCTTGATTAAAGGTTTGCTGTATACGATAAACCACTTGCACTGCTAGCAGAGAATTTCCGCCCAGAGCAAAGAAATTGTCATGGATACTAGTAACAGGCACTTCTAGTACCTGCTGGAAAATTTCAACGAGTTGATGTTCTACTTGGTTGCGTGGTTTTGTTTGTTCAAAAAGACCAATACCTGTGCTCAGTCCAATCAGCTTTTCTCGAACAATTTCTCCAGTTTCAGTTAGAGGCATCTCGGCAAGTTGTGCCCACAGACAACGGCTGAGTCTGCCAAAGCGATCGCGTACTTCCAAGGCTTCTAAATGACTCACTGGTAATTGTTCTACCTTGGAGGTGAAATAAGCCGTTAACTGCTGTCGGTTTTGAGGTTCTGAGGTAATAGTTAAACGTTCAATGTTGGGTTTACTCCCATCCAAACCCACAAACAAATGATGTTGGGCACGAGACAACGCGGCTAATAAAGAGCACATCCCTTGTGCCTTATTAATCGAAAAGTAGCCTTTAGCATGGGTCAAGTCTTTCATTTGATAGCCCAGACTCATGCCGATTTCATCCCACATACTCCATGATAAGCAGTAGCTTTGCAGGCTAGTATAGGTCTGCTGGTAATCGCAAAACGCTTCCATAAAACTAGATGCTGCCGCATAAGCACCTACAGTGGTACCGCCAAAGAAGCCATTGATGGACGAAAAATGAAGAAACAAACCTTGAGGATTATCTTCCAGCAGTAGTTTATGTAAGGCCCAAGTCCCAAGGAATTTGGGACGAAGAACGGCAGTGATACTTTCTAGGGTTTGGGATACTAATAGTTGTTCGGTGAATACTCCTGCTAGATGGATAATCCCATCAAGCTGGCCTCCCCATTTGGATAGAGTTGTTGTCAATATCTGCTGCAACTGAGCATAATCACAGATATCTACATCTTCATAAATGACTGACCCTGGTAGTTGCTGCAATTGTTGATAAGCTTGGATTTTACTTGCCAGTTCATTTCCACTATCTAAATGAGTTTGCCAAGTATTTTTATCGGGTAGAGAAGTGCGACCAACTATCAGCAACCGTGCTTGATAATTCTTAAGTAGGAAACTAGCAATTTCAGTTCCAATACCTCCAAGCCCTCCACTTATTAAGTATATCCCACCTGTTATGAAGGGTAATTATTGCTTTGGTTCTTCAGCTATATTTACAGAT
>NZ_JAAHIG010000085.1:0-5489 GCF_010692305.1 Moorena sp. SIO4G3
GAGATTAGTTTTCATCAGGGAGAGGAAGGAGAGTTCCATATTGAGTTCACTTTGATAGTTTACACTAGTTCCTGACTACCCTAATTTTCTCTCATCACAATGAATTAGCCCTGCTCCCAGGAGGGGAACGGGAATTGGGAATCGGGAATCGGGAATCGGGAATCGGGAATCGGGAATCGGGAATCGGGAATCGGGAATCGTTCTTGTAGGGTGGGCAGTGCATGAGGCGTGATTAATTGGCTTGTCATAGAAAAGCTAAGCACTGCCCACCGGACGATTAATCTCTAGAGTCGGGCAAAGTCTTCAGGAATCGCAAATCGTTGCTGTAGGGTGGGCAGTGCATGAGGCGTGATTAATTGGCTTGTCATAGAAAAGCTAAGCACTGCCCACCGGACGATTAATCTCTAGAGTCAAATCTAATCCCAAAACCCCAAATCCCTTCCCCTTGACCGAGACAATTGGTGCTAACTTTAATGAAACTAAAACTATCAAACCGGAAAACATGGGTATAAAAAATGCCCAATCTATGGACGGAGGACTAGTAAATGAAGCGTCAGGGATTAACTAAACATCAGCAAAAGTCCCAGAGTGCATCCCATCCCAGTAGTGGTTGGTTACAGCGAGCGGCAGTGCGTTCAGTGCCAGAAAAACAGGTAAACTCCGGCCTTAACAGGGCTTCTGGTTTGAATCGCAGCTTTGTAAATGTGCCTGTGGCTGGGAATCGATTACCGGTAGTGCAGCCGAAATTGGCTATTGGTGAGCCTGATCATACCTATGAGCAAGCAGCGGATACCTGGCAGCGTACGCCTCAACCCCAGGTGCAATTACAGCAAAACACCGACACCGAAAGTCGTAAACCATCAAGAGGCGATCGCATCATCCAAGGGAAAGGGGAATTGACAGGGAATAGCCAAGTGTCATCCGAGGTGCAGCGCCCCAACAAAACCGGCTTGCCCGATCGCCTGAAAACAGGCATTGAAAATCTCTCTGGCTACTCGATGGATGATGTGAGGGTACATTACAACTCTTCAAAACCTGCTCAGTTGCAGGCTCATGCCTATACACAGGGGACTGATATTCATCTCGCTTCCGGGCAGGAGAAACATTTGCCCCATGAAGGGTGGCATGTGGTGCAACAGATGCAGGGCAGGGTGAAGGCAACAATGCAGGCCAAAGGGGTGGCGGTGAATAACGACCCCGCTTTAGAGCGTGAAGCCGATCTGATGGGGGCAAAGGCGTTACAAAAGAGTCCTGTCAGGCCACGAAGCAATCAAGCGATAGCTGACGTTTCTTTGTTGGCACAAAGAAGCGGAGAAACAAATCAGCTCGACCTTAATCGAATCTCCCCTATTCCGGTAAGTCGGCACCATAACAAGGAAGTAACGGAAAGGGAGCACCCAGTGCAAAGAATGGTTTACGATTCGACGACGAATAAACTCTATGTGTCTAATAATTGGAAAAACATAGAAAATGCAGAAGGAACAAAGGTTAAAGAGGCTTTAGAAGTCGAAAGTACTACTAAATTCAAGAGTAAAAAGATCGCAAACCTGATCTCAAATGCCTATGACATAGAAGGGCATAATACTACAATAATCGACAACAACACCAATGATTTGGAGAATACTTCTAATTATAATAATTTTGTCCAAGAAAATTATTGTAAGTTGTTCATACCAATAGAAGAAATTGTAAAAGAATACAATACTAAGAACAATACTGATAATGAATTAGAAAAGGAAATTAAAGTCGAGAAGATTCAAGAAAATTTTAATGAAAACAACGCAGTAGACATAGAAAAAATGCTTAAAATACTAAGCAAAAAAATTCCAGACCAAAACCAATACCTAATTGAATATGTCCAAAACAGTTTCAAAAAACGTTTCGCAGAAGGGTTAACCAAAATGGTTAATCAAGACCATTACCTACTCAATCTGAATGATATGATGGTGAATGACACTTTTTTAAAATCGTACAAATTTAAACAACCGTTTGAAAGCATGATTTCGTTCGCCAAAGCTGTACTCCTACCACAGGATTACCTAGATAAAGATGACGAATCCGAGGTTAATTTTGATCTGGCTCAAGGAAAGATACCACAAGACAAACAAACCAAGGTCTGTGTCTTGATATCGATGGTATACCAAAAGGCGGCGTCAGCCAGGGACAAACAATCGGCCCTAGAACAGGTACAAAAGCTTCTCGGAAAATTTGACATTAATATAAACTCTAAGAATTTTACTCAAAAAAACGACGATAGTGGGCTGCCTAAGAATGAGCTCCTGTACGATGACATCCTGGCTAAATTACATGAAAAGTTGAGACAAGATAAGATATACTATGACTTGGACAGGGTCAACGAGAAGGTGTTGGCGGAAGCTGGGTATAAGAGGATCGTCTCATGCCTTTGTAAATATGAAAATTTGCCAGCCAACATCCCTCCCCACATCACCTTGAATAAAGGCACTTCGTATATCTTCTATATAAAAGGCCATGCAATGGCAGTGGTAGTCAAGGAAAACATTGAGGGACAGCTAGGAGAAGACAATCCAAAGATCCTCGACAAACACAGCAATTATTTCAACGCATTAAACGAGACCAAATATAACTACAATGGGGAGCCCTGGAAAGAAAATATCACAGCCATATGGCAAGAGGAAAGCTGATTTCCGGCCGAGGAAGTACCGCTGCACGTTGGTCTAGTAGTGCGATCGCCTGATCTGGTAGGGTGGGCAAATTAGCATCATAGCTGATGAAATTATCAAATTCTCAAAATTCGCCCACCCTACCCCTACTGGCAAAATTGGAGACAACCCTGAAATGGTACAAGCACAACCAAAAATACTAACATTGGAGGAGTTTCTGAAACTACCGGAAACGAAGCCTGCTAGTGAGTACCTTGATGGAAAAATTATTCAAAAGCCCGATCACCTGAACTTGTAGGGTGGGCAAATGGGTATCACAGCTGCTGAAATCATCAAATTCTCAAAATTTGCCCACCCTACCCCTACTTATACCCGCCATCTTCAAGGAGAACTAATACCCGCCATCAATAGTTTAGTCAAACCTAAAAAAAATGCTTGTGCATTTCCTGAATTACGCTGTACCTTTGGGGGTCGCTCAATAATACCTGACATTTCAGTATTTCTTTGGAACCGAATTCCCTGTGATGATAATGGAGAAATTGCCAATGTATTTAACCTGACTCCAGATTGGACTATTGAAATCTTATCTCCTGACCAAAGTCACACAAAAGTAACCAAAAATATTCTTCATTGCCTCAAGCATGGAACCCAGATCGGTTGGTTGATTGACCCAGAGGAAAAAACTGTGTTTGTTTACCATTCTAAACAAAAAATTGAGGTATTCGATCAACCCGATATGTTACTTCCTGTACCATCTTTCGTGAGTGAACTAAATCTTACAGTTAAGGATTTATTTGCCTGGTTATTACTGTAAATAGGGAGTACTATATAGCAATTCTACGACTTGTGAGGTACAAATTTCTGGTTTTTAGGGAGCAGGGAGCAGGGAGCAGGGAGCAGGGAAGAGAGAAGAGGGAAGAGGGAAGAGAGAAGAGGGAAGAGAGAAGAGGGAAGAGGTAAAAACTAATGTGTACCTCATGAGTCCTAGCCTACCCTGATGGTCGGATCAGAGTTAATTGGTGGCAGACTTAATCGCGATTGTGTTGGGTTTCACCTTCGTTCCACCCAACCTACCAGTGGGTAAGCGATTAGTGTAGGTTGGGTTGAGGCCACGAAACCCAACAAACCTACCCTGATGGTGGGATCAGAGTTAATTGGTGGCAGACTTAATCGGTATTGTGTTGGGTTTCACCTTCGTTCCACCCAACCTACCAGTGGGTAAGCGATTAGTGTAGGTTGGGTTGAGGCCACGAAACCCAACAAACCTACCCTGATGGTTGGATTCGAGTTAATTGGTGGCAGACTTAATCGGTATTGTGTTGGGTTTCACCTTCGTTCCACCCAACCTACCAGTGGGTAAGCGATTAGTGTAGGTTGGGTTGAGGCCACGAAACCCAACAAACCTACCCTGATGGTCGGATCACAGTTAATTGGTGGCAGACTTAATCGGTATTGTGTTGGGTTTCACCTTCGTTCCACCCAACCTACCAGTGGGTAAGCGATTAGTGTAGGTTGGGTTGAGGTCACGAAACCCAACAAACCTACCCTGATGGTCGGATCACAGTTAATTGGTGGCAGTGAGTGTAGGTTGGGTTGAGGCCACGAAACCCAACAAACCTACCCTGATGGTCGGATCACAGTTAATTGGTGGCAGACTTAATCGGTATTGTGTTGGGTTTCACCTTCGTTCCACCCAACCTACATTTTATTCTCGGCCAATTTGACTATCAAACACAAGCCTTTCTGATCACCCCCATTCTCGATCATAAATCCCCGCTTCAACATAACGATGAAAACTGGAATATTGCCAATCTTTCGGCGCAGTTACTAATCCATGATGCACGGGATTATAATGAATATATTCAAGATGGTTAATAAAATCTCGCTCATCTCGAATTTGGTGCTCCCAAAATCGGCGTTGCCAAACAGCCTTTTCGCCTTTATGTTGTCGAGATGTTGAACTATTACCCTCATATTGAGGATTACATTGACGGCTAAAATAACTTTTAATTAACCGCCAACGAGTAGAAAAATCTGCATCATTTTAAGGTAATGTCCAAACCGAATGTAGATGATCCGGTAAGACAACAATCGCATCAATCTTAAAATGATGTTGTTGCCTAATAGCTCGAAAAGCATTTCGGAGTAAATCAACATTTTCAAGTTCACACAAAATTTGGCGGCGATTGTGGGTTACCACCGTAAAAAAATAAGTTGCCCCTGGTGTTTTTGCTCTACGATATTGCATAAAGTTAGACTAAAATTTATTGGATTAGGAACAGGGAACAGTTAGTGTAGGTTGGGTTGAGGTCACGAAACCCAACAAACCTACCCTGATGGTCGGATCAGAGTTAATTGGTGGCAGTGAGTGTAGGTTGGGTTGAGGCCACGAAACCCAACAAACCTACCCTGATGGTCGGATCACAGTTAATTGGTGGCAGACTTAATCGGTATTGTGTTGGGTTTCACCTTCGTTCCACCCAACCTACATTTTATTCTCGGCCAATTTGACTATCAAACACAAGCCTTTCTGATCACCCCCATTCTCGATCATAAATCCCCGCTTCAACATAACGATGAAAACTGGAATATTGCCAATCTTTCGGCGCAGTTACTAATCCATGATGCACGGGATTATAATGAATATATTCAAGATGGTTAATAAAATCTCGCTCATCTCGAATTTGGTGCTCCCAAAATCGGCGTTGCCAAACAGCCTTTTCGCCTTTATGTTGTCGAGATGTTGAACTATTACCCTCATATTGAGGATTACATTGACGGCTAAAATAACTTTTAATTAACCGCCAACGAGTAGAAAAATCTGCATCATTTTAAGGTAATGTCCAA